>JAKLEF010000114.1 GCA_022703195.1 Candidatus Fermentibacterota bacterium
GTTCGTCGTCGTCTCCGGCGACGTGCCTGAGTACCCCGCCGTCGACGCCGATGACCGGGAAGGCGCAGGAGGCGGCGGAGCTTGCGATCATGACAACGGCCAGACAGGCTGTCATGCGACACCTACCACGCATACCTGCGGCAAGATAACACGGGAGAGGCCCGGCTCGCGAATCTCGACCACGGCAGTATATGGGGGAAGAGGTGTTCTACACGATCCGGAGATCCCGCGGTATGTTCCGGCGTGTGAAGCCTGCTGACGGAGGAGGGCCCATGAACACGGATGACATCAGGAAGGCGTTCCGCCGCCTGCCCGAGAACTCGTCCAGACTGATCTCCGCAGTTGTCATGGGAACGGTCTCCGGGCTCTCGGCAGTGGCCTTCATGCTCTGCGTTCAGTTCGTATTCGAAAACGGGCTCGTCCGCCTCTCGAACATGCCGCTCTCCGTCTTCATCCCTGCAAGCCTGGCCGTCGTCCTCGCGTCCAGCCTCGCCGTCGGGCTTCTTCTCGGAAAGCTGAGCCCGCGATCGTCCGGCAGCGGCATACCGCAGCTGAAGACCGCCTTCTGGAAGGACCTCGGGTTCGTCGAGTTCCGCCATGCTGCAGTGAAGTTCGTCGCAGGAGCGCTTTCGATCGGCGGGGGAACGAGCCTCGGCAGGGAGGGCCCGAGCGTCTTCATTGGCGGGACCGTCGCCTCCGGCGCCGCCGGGCTGCTCGGAGCCCCTCGCCAGGGGAGGAGACGGGCGCTGCTGATGGGAGCCGCGGCCGCCCTGGCTGCGGCCTTCAACACCCCCCTCGCGGCGATCACCTTCGTGATGGAGGAGGTGCTCAACGACCTCAACAGCCGGTATCTCGGCAGCATCATCCTCTCCGCCGTGCTGGGGGCCTTCGTGGTCCACGCCATCATCGGAAGGCAGCCGGCGTTCGAGATGCCGCAATTCGGCGCCGCATCCTGGCACGTCTACGCCCTTGTCCCCCTGGTAGCCGCCGCTGGCGCATCGGTGGCCGGGCTATTCCAGCGATGGGTGCTCGCCTGGAGATGCCGCATCCGGGACAGGTCGGGGATCCCCCTCGTCCTTCGCCCGATGGTGGGCGGTCTCGCGACATGGGTCATCGGGACGGGAGTCTTCATCCTCTCCGGGAAGCTCGGTGTATTCGGCCTGGGCTACTCGGACCTGTCTGATGTGTTCACGGGACGGTTCGGGGCATGGCAGATCGCGGGCATCCTGCTCCTCGCGAAGCTGGCGGCCTCTTCCGCCAGCTACGCCTGGGGGGGCTGCGGGGGGATCTTCTCGCCGACCCTGATGATGGGCGGGATGGCCGGGCTGTTCCTCTCGGGCCTCGCCTCGCTGTGGATCCCGGTGTCGGACGCCGACAGGATCCTTCTCTGCGCCTGCGGCATGAGCGCGTGCTTCGGGTCTGCGGTCAAGGCTCCCTTCACGGCAGTGCTGATCGTGTTCGAGATGACGCACCAGTTCTCTATCGTCCCCGCGCTCATGCTGGCAACTCTCGTGAGCCAGGCGGTGTCGAGGAGGTTCGCGGCAGCGAACATGTACGACGAGCTGTTGAAGCAGGACGGCCACGAGCTGGAGCATCCCGCAAGGGTACATGCCAGGACGTCATGGGAGCACGTTCCAGTGACGGCCATCGCCTCCATGAAGCCGGTGCTTGTGAGCGATCCGTCGCCCGCCGAGTCGCGGCGCATCCTCGCGAAGTACCCCTACCTGAGGTTCCCGCTGATCGGGGACGGTTCGCTCGAGGGTCTGGTGACGAGGCAGTCGCTCGAGAAGTGCGCTTCGTCGGGCGGGCCGCCCGGGATCGTCCCGGCTTCCACGTGCCCGGAGTCTGCCTCGGTGCATGATGCCGCGGGGATGCTGATCGATGCATCCGAAGGGATGCTCGTGATCGTCGGTGGGGACGGAGGAGTCCTCGGTGTCGTCACGCTGCACGACCTGGCGCGCGCCCAGGTCCACGCCGAGGAGTAGGCGTCCCGCAGGCTGCGCTCGCACCCTTTCATGGTGTTCCTGAAACGGGAGTTCCGGAGCGGCGCAGCGATGCGGACCGGCTCTCAGGGAGCGATGCCGCTCCCCCGCCTGATCTGCACGATCATCTTGTCCAGCTCCTGCAGGAAGCGCGAGCGGTCGGCCTTCGCGAACGGGGCCGGGCCCCGGGTGATCATCCCCTCCTCCCTCAGGTCGTGCAGGAGGTCGCGGACGGCGAGCACGTCGCCGATGTTGTCCTCGGTGAAGGGGCGGCCGGTGTTGCCCAGCACCTTCGCGCCCTTGTGCAGACACCTCCAGGCCAGCGGGATGTCGCCCGTGATCACGATGTCTCCATCGCCTGCGTGTTCCGCTATCCAGTCGTCGACGACGTCTGCGCCGCTCTCGACCACGACCAGCCTCACCCATGACGAGTCGGGCGAGCGCATCCACTGGTTCGACACGAGTATGACCTCGAGGCCGTAGCGTTTCGCCACGGCGTAGATCTCCTGCTTCACAGGGCAGGCATCCGCATCAATGTAGATATCGAGCAAGACGATCCTTCCTGGTTCCGCGCAACATGATCGAACCCGCCGGGTAGGGCTCCTCGGGCTTGCGCCCGGCGGCTTCCTCGGACTCGACCACTGTCAGTCAGCCCGTCCGGCCTGCCTCCAGATGCCGTCGTCAGCCAGGCGGAGGCTCCCCGGGCTCGATGTACATTCTTCCCTGTCCTCATAGGAGGTGTGAACATCGAAGAGTATCAGGCTGTCGCCAGCCCACCTGGCGCAGACAGGCCCCCAGGGCTCCTGACTGTACTGGAACTCCAGCACGAGGCTGTCAGGGTCCACCCGCCAGATCTGAAGGGAGTTCCGGAGCGTGCCTAGCAGAATGTCCTCCTCGGTGCAGAGCAGGCGGTGGCCGTCAGAACTCGGCTCCGGCAACGAGACGGCAAGGGCGGTCCGGCCGTTCGTGCAGTTCACCAGATGGATGACCTGATCCTCGAGGAAGATCTCGCTGACCACCCAGCAGTTCTGTTCCGGCAGGAACGAAGACAGTTCATACTCCACGTAGTCAGCCGAGTTCGGGTCGGGCTGATCGGAGAAGATCAGCGTGTCTCCAAGTTCCGTGACGATGCAGAGCGTTCCGGGATCAGGCCTGAAAGCCCTGTCGCCCTGCATCGACAGGATCGCTAGTTCCGACATCTCCGCGGCTGCAACGATCGTCACGGCACACCAGTGGAACGTCGTGAGCATCGTTGGGATGTCCTTTCTCCTGCGGGATTCCGGATTTCCGGCGACATTCGCGAAAGCCATGACCGCGATGCGTGTTAACGCAAAAGTAGCCTGACACCTTTCAGGGCCGGAGAAGCTCAATAGGGATGTAGACGTACTGCGGGCCGGCAGCGTAGGGGGCGACCCTGTAGTCGGGGAACCAGATGTCGAAGCCCGCGAGCGCCCCGGTGGAGTCCGGCACGGGCATCAGGTCGCCGTAGTTGCTCCACGAAGGCCCCGCCCCTTCCATGATCCAGTCCATATCCGCGAACTCGCCGAGAGACTCGGCCAGGCTTTCGACTACCAGCGCCGAGAGCGCGACGAGTTCGGCCGAATCGGCGAGCAGGTCTTCGGTGCCGATCACGGTCCAGGGGGGAGAGTCTGTCGGCTCCCCGTCGTACCCGAAGAGCCAGCATTCGCTGCCGCTGTTTCCGTGCGCCCCGCCCGTGTAGTCCCACCAGCTGCACGAGACGGCGAGCATCCCTTCGGGAACCCACGGGAGGCCCGTGCTGATGTCGAGTGTCCAGGGGATGTAGCCGGGGTCGTCGCCATACTCCTCGAAGCGGGACTCGGCTTCCGAGACGAACCAGTCGATCTTCGATGCCATCTCATTCTGGACCAGACCTCTCAGGAAGGAGAGATCCGACGGGATCCCCGGCAGTTCGAACCTGTACTCCCAGCCGGGACCCGAATCCTCGATGACGCGTTCGGGAAGCATCTCAGGCGGGGAATCGATCCGGCTCCACGGTCTTGGGAGGCTCAGGTTGCGCGGTGCAACGAACCCGTCCACCAGTTTCCACTGGTTGTTGCGGTAGATCTCGGCCCAGCCGGAGGGGGTCGGTCCGAAGCAGATGATCTCTCTGTTCCTTGTCGAGTAGACCCAGGCACGCCCCGCTTCGTCCCAGAAGCTGCAGACATCGTCGTAGATGCCTGGGCCGGCCGGCCTCATCCGTATTCGCCCGGTCGTGTCGGCGATCTGGATGCTCCAGCCGATCATTCCCTCTGCTTCGACCGACAGGTACCCCGACAGCAGATACTGCCCGTCCGGAGAAGGGAGGGGATCAAGCAGCAGTTTCTGGCCCACGGCGGTGGTGTGGCCGACCCGGGCCGTCAGGACCGATGCGCAGAGTGCTGCAGTCTGCACGATCATCACCATCACTGCCCCGTTTCATGGATGTAGCCGGGGAGCAGGCCGTCTGGCGGCTCCGGCAGGCCTTGTTCCAGTGGGTTGCCGACCGGGCCGTAGACGGCGTGCTGCCACCGACCCGGCTCGTCCGAGTAGAAGTGGATGATCCCGTCGTCGCTGTTGTACAGCCACACCCGCCCGTCCGGGTCCCATTTCCAGTAGACGTTCAGGTTGCCGACGAACTCCGACTCGGTGTCGACGTAGACCACGGCTCCTGTTGTGTCGGCTATCGTGATCCGCCAGAAGAGGTGGCCCAGGGAGTCCTCCACCTGCGGCACAGTCAGAACGAGGCTGCTGTCGGGCGAGAACAGGGGCTGGATCTTGTTCTCCGGCATCGAGTACCTGGCGCACTCGTGGTCCCTGCACCCCGCCGCAAGAACAGCCGTGAGTACGATGGCTGCCATGGAGACAGAGACGGTTCTCAACTGCACCCCCTCTTGTCCTGATGCCGTGAGCCGCGGCCTGCCCGCGATCGCCTTCCGGATACCGGCAATGATGCCGGATCATATCGTCGGAAACGGGCGGAATGCTCCATCCCGCTCAGCCTGGCAAAGATCGAGAAGCCTCCAGCAGGACAGCAAGGTTCCTGCGGAGGAGCCCGTAGTTGTCTCCGGCGAAGTCGATCCTCTCAACCTTCTCGAGTGTTCCAGCCGGCAGCTTCTCCAGGGGCGTGCCTTCGAGCAGCAGTCCGGTCTCGGCCTCCGTGAACGCGCCCAGATCCTCGTACTTCCCGGCCACGCCGGCATTCCCGGGGCACGTGTCCTGGCACTTCATGCAGCCGATCAGCGCGTTGTGCCATGCCGGGTCGATCCACTCCGGAAAATCGGCAGAGTCCTCGTTGTGGAGGGTCAGGCACTTCTCGGCGCGGAGCAGGAACCGGTCCTCAGGGATGGCTCCGGTGGGGCATGACCGGCGGCAGATCGAACAGGACGAGCACAGTTCGAGGGCTTTCGGCTCCACCCACGGGTCGGAGTCGCACGGCATGTCCGACACGGCGGCCGCGAGCTGCACGAAGCTGCCTATCCCCTCGACGTAGCAGATGTTGTTACGCCCGTACCGGGCAAGCCCGCTGCAAACGGCCAGGGTCTTCATCGGCAGCCTGGGTCTCTTCGCCCGGAAGCCTTCGGGCGCCAGCCAGCCGCCCAGGGTCTCGACGGCCGTCAGGATCCTCCTCACGAAACCCGTGTAGGTGGGCGGGATCACTACGGGTACCGGTCTGCGCTTCCATTCGAAGACGACGTGCCCGGGCAGCGCCTCCATCGCCAAAACGATGATGGAGCGAGGCTCGAAGTCGCACCCTGGTTCGTAGATGAAGCTCAGGTAATCCCGGAGCGCCTTCCCATCGAGCAGGCCGGCCTCGAACCGGCCTTCGATCGCGGCGCGCAGGTCCTCCATCCTGGCCCATGGAACTGCGCGGCACTTCCAGCCTGACTCTCCGGCCTTCGCAGTGATCATCTCGAGCGCCGTGCTCATGCCAATCTCCGCATGCGGATCATGTATGCTGAAATCCCGTGACGGAAGAGATCCGGCGGTGGAACGCGATACAGATGCTAATCCTCCTCCAGGTATCCGAGCAGCCATTCCGCGACTGCGATGGTCTCCTCGACTTCAGCCGCGCTTTCCTCGGTGTAGCGCACGGGTCCGTCCGCGGCAAGGGCCGCGTGCGCCCTGCCGACGAACTCCGTGAGAGCCCTCCGCGCCTCGCCCGGCAGGCCGTCGCGCATCAGCACCCTTCCCAGCGGCAGGAGGACCTCGAAGTTGTCAACCTCGTACAGAATGATCTGTGATGCCTCCTGGTACGCACGGATTGCAGCGTCGAAATCCCCGGACTGCTCGGCCTCGAGACCCTTCAGCCATTGCCCGTAGTACTTCCGGTCCGGCAGGGCCCACACCTCGTCCGACAGCTCGAGGAACTCCACAGCATGCGATATCATCGAATATTCGGTCT
>JAKLEF010000115.1 GCA_022703195.1 Candidatus Fermentibacterota bacterium
TCCATGGCGGGCACCACGAATCCGGCCTGCGGGCGGGCACCTACAACGTACCGGGCATCGCAGGCTTTGGCGAGGCGGCCAGGCTCGCCCTGGAGGAGATCGGCCCCGGCACGGCAGCGATCCAGGACCTGCGCGATCGCCTGGAGAACGGCATGAAGGCGACCTGCCCGGGGGTCAGCATAGCGGGCGCTCTCGCCCCGCGCCTCCCTAACACGACCACTGCGCTTTTCAGCGGCGTCGAGAGCGAGGCAATCCTCACCCTGCTGGACATGAGGGGCATAAGCGTCTCGTCGGGATCGGCCTGCAGCACGGGCAGCAAGGATCCCAGCCATGTCCTCCGGGCGATGAACGTCGACCGGAACCTGGCGAACAGCGCGGTCAGGTTCAGCCTGAGCCGCTTCAACACGGCCCACGAGATCGACTACACGCTCGAGGTGCTCGCGGACGTGATAGACAGGCTGAGAAGGATATCGCCCTACGTCTGAAGGCGCCGCTCAGATGAGGGAGGGATAGACCGCGGCGGAGACGGACGCTCCGAGATCCGGCTCGTCGGACATGGAGGCCTCGGCGGATACCCCCGTGACCAGCCAGTCGAGGGGAGCCCAGACGATGCCCGCCGCCGCATCGGGGTCGGATCCCGTCCTCGAGCCCGCCCCGATCCATATCTGCGTTTCAGGCATCACGTAGCTGGCGCACCCGACCGCCACGTCCAGTCCGTCGGTGATCCTGGCGTGGAGGGGGTCGTCGCCTCCCGAGGCGAAGTAGCCTGCATCGACCGAGAGCCTGAACAGCCTGAACACCGTGCTGGTGCAGATGCCTGCGCGGGCCTCGGCCCCGCGGTCCCTGGGCGCATCGCCGGTCGGTAGTGTCAGCGAGCCCTTCAAGGCGAGGGCGGTGCCTCCCCTTGCGGTCTCATAGAGGTACTTCACCCCCATGGAGAGGTCTCCGACAGGGCCTTCCTCGAACACCGAATCCCACATGTACACGGGGATGGACGCCCCTGCCTCGAGGCCTGGCGCGGCGCCCCATGCCGCGGACAGCGAAAGGGGGACGGTGCCGAAATCGCCTCCGGGCATCCCGGCCCCCATCGTGGCGCCGATGCGGAACGAGCCCTCGGGCAGGAAATCGCCCGTGCCCAGTCTCCAGTATCCCGAGAGCCCGTCGCCGGTGGGCAGGGTTGCGGGGAGTTCGCCGGAAGGCGGCGTTGCGATGCCCGCCGACAGGACGATGATCGATAGGATTGCTGGCATCACTGCACGACCTCCGTGGCGCTGTTGACCGGCGCTGAAGATAGGCAGAGAATAGCATGCTGGCCATGCCGCCGGCGGGAAGGGGCCCGAGGAACCATGCGAACCGGATCCGTAGCCGCGGTCCTGCTCGCGCTGGTATCCCTGGCGGGGCTCGCCGTGATGCTCTTCACAGACGAACCCGAGCCTCCCGCTGAGGAGCCCGGCCCCGGCATCGAGCCGCCCGCGATCGAGGCCCTGTGCGGGGTTGTCGCGCTGGGCGGCATGCCCCGCATCCAGATGAGGGCGGATACGACCGTGCTCCTGCTCGACCTCGACGGAGCGCTGTTCACGATGACGCAGGCCAATCAGTACCTCATGTCGGCCCTGGCAGAGGCGCGGTGTCTGCATCTCGAGACCCGCACCCGTCCTGACGGCGGGCTCACGTTCCTGGCCTCCTACCCCGACGGCAGACCCCTCCGCATGGAGTTGAAACCCGTCGGCACGAGCTGAGCGATCGTTGACAGTGGCAATCTGATGCGGTTATTGATCGCCTTCCCGATGCAGTAACAGAATCCGGCCAGATACCGCTCCGCGAAGGGGCCCCTGCCCCGTTGCGCGCCAGGCGCATGAGAGCCCTAGCGGGGACACGACAGGAGGTTCCGAGGACATGAAGCGATCCGCCCTGGACTGGAGGCTGCTGAGTTCAGCCGCTCTCTTCGTCATCTCCGCACTGCTGATATGGCCGACGATCGACTGGTACTCCATGCCCGAGACGCAGCGCGACAGGGCCGAGGCCAGCGTCCAGCCCGAGACGGACAACCCCCACTTCGTCGCCCTCCTCGAGGAGATGAGGGCCGAGGGCGGAGAGGAGACGCTGTCCGACTACCGCGAGATCTACGAGCGCAGCAGGGGCACCATCAAGCTGGGGCTCGACCTGCAGGGCGGCATGTACCTCTCCTACATCATCGAGCCCGTAGGCGGCCTGGAGCCTTCCGAGGCAATCGAGCAGGCGCTCGAGACCATCCGGAACAGGGTGGACGAGTTCGGCGTCTCCGAGCCCTCCATCACCCGCCAGGGCCAGGACAGGATGGTCGTCCAGCTCCCGGGCATCAGGGACCCGGCGCGCGCGCGCTCCATCGTCGAGAGGCAGGCCCTGCTCGAGTTCAAGATCGTGGCTTATCCCAACGCCAGGGTGAGCATCCCCTCCGAGGTCCCCGCCCTGGCCGAGATCGATGCACTCCTCGCATCCGAAGCCGCCCCGCCGGCCGATTCGGCCGTGACCGTGCCCGGACCGGTGGACGGAAACGTGCCGGCTGCGGACACGACGATCCAGCCTGGACCGGATTCGATCCCGGGTGATCAGCCCGAAGAGGGCTTCTCCCTGCCCGAGACCCACCCTGTCGATCAGGCCGCCGCCCTCCCGTCGGACTCCCTCCTCTCCATCCCCGAGATGCCCGCGGTTTCGGGCGGCTCGTTCACCGGGCTCATCCAAGGTGCGGACGAGTATTCCGCGCTCTCGCTCAGCATCTCCCCCGGCGACTGGATGATCGAGTCGGGCGAGGACTACGACCTGTTCATGAGCTACGTGACGAGGGCCGACGTCGACTCCATCCTCGCCGCAAGGAACCTTCTCCTGGTGACCGGTCGCGAGACCGAGACGCAGTCAGGAACCTTCCGCTCGCTCTTCCTCGTCCCGAGGGACGCCACCAGGGGATTCGACCAGAACACCGGCCTCGTGCGCGAGTACTACGCCCTCACGGGCGCCTCGCTCACAGACGCCTACATCAGGATGGGCGACAATCAGTCGCTCAGCAGCGCGCCCTACCTGATCCTCGAGTTCGACTCCGAGGGCGCCGCCAACTGGGAGAGGATCACCGGCGAGAACGTCGAGGAAAGGGTCAGCGTCATCCTCGACGGCACGATGTACTCGGTCGCCACGATCCGCGAGCGCATCTCCGGAACCAGCACGAGGCTGTCCGGCGGCTTCTCGGTCGAGGAGGCGCGCGACCTCAGGCTCGTCCTGAAGGCCGGCTCCCTGCCGGCGAGGCTGATCCTCGCCGAGGAGCAGACCATCGGCCCGAGCATGGGCAGGCAGGCGCTGGACAGGGGGCTCATCGCGGCCCTTGCAGGATTCGCGATCGTTGCCCTGTTCATGATCGTCTACTACGGTACGGGCGGCGTGATCGCCACCGTCGGGCTCATCCTCAACATGCTCATCATCATGGCGACGCTCTGCTTCCCCGGCCCCCTGGCCCGCCTGGGCGTCTCGGGTCTCGGAGCGACCCTGACGCTGCCGGGCATCGCAGGCATCGTCCTCACGATAGGCATGGCGGTCGACGCCAACGTGCTGATATTCGAGCGCATCCGCGAGGAGCGCAGGTCGGGCAAGAGCATCAGGCCCGCCGTCGAGGCCGGATTCGGACGCGCCTTCACGACGATCCTCGACTCGAACCTGACCACCCTCATCACGGCCCTCATCCTCTACCGGTTCGGCACCGGGCCGGTGCGCGGGTTCGCTGTCACCCTCTCGATCGGTATCCTCGCGAGCCTCTTCTGCTCGCTGGTGTTCGGGCGCGGCGTCTTCGAACTCCTCCTGCGCAGGAAGTCCCGCACCGACATAGGCCTGGGCAGGCTGACCTTCTTCCTGGGCTCGAAGATCGGGTTCGTGAAGATCCGGAAGGTGACCTACGTCATCTCCCTGGCAGTGATCCTCGCCGGGGTGGCTGCATTCGCCCTCAACGGCGGGTTCAGGATGTCGATAGACTTCACCGGCGGCCTCGAGACCAACGTCACCGGTCCCGAGGGCATGAGTGTCGAACAGCTCCGCAGTGCCCTCTTCGGCGCCGGGCTCGAGGGCGTGCAGGTCCAGCAGCTCGAGGACTACGAGGGCGAAGGCAATGCCTTCGTGGTCAGGACCTCCACGATGGATTCCGAGGAGGTCAACGCCACCCTCGTCGCCAACGGATGCTCCCCCATGGGCAGCGACGAGGAGGGGGTGGCCTATATCCGCCAGATAGGCCCGAGGGTGGGCTCCGAGCTCAGGTCGAAGGCCACCAGCGCGGTGCTCCTGTCGTGGGTCGCTATCATCCTCTACGTCTGGTACAGGTTCCAGCTCAAGTGGGGGTTCGCCTCCGTGCTGGCCCTCGTCCACGACACGCTGATCACCCTGGGCTTCCTGGCCTTCACCCGGATCGAGATATCGCTCACGATCATCGCGGCGATACTCACCATCATCGGGTACTCGATCAACGACACGATCGTCGTGTTCGACAGGATCAGGGAGAACAGGAGGCTCCGCAAGGGCCGGACCTTCGAGGAGACCGTCGACATGAGCGTCAACGAGACGCTCAGCAGGACGGTCATCACGGCGCTCACGACGTTCCTCGCCGTGCTCGCCCTGTTCATCTTCGGAGTGGGCGAGATAGCCGACTTCGCCCTGACGATGTGCCTGGGCCTGCTGGTAGGCACCTACTCGTCGGTCTTCATCGCGGGCATGCTGCTCGTGGACTGGAAGGGCCGCAGGGAGCGCGCCCAGTAGGGCTCCCGCAGAGACAACCTTGCCGGCTGGTGCGGCCGGGGCCCGTCGGGTTCCGGCCGCACTACTTCCATGGCGTTTCCATTCCGGGAGAAACGGTCAGAGGTCGGTCAGGCGTATCCGGACGGAAGCCCCTCCGCCGGTGGCGTCCGAGTATTCCACGAACCCACCGTACAGCGCAGCCGTGGAACCGGGTGAGGGGTCATCCTCTATAACCAGTGTCCCCGGAACGGCCGGAGTTGGCCTCATCTGATCCCGTTCCGTTGACGAAGGAGTTCCAGGGCATATTCTATCTCGATCCCGCTTGTCACCAATACCGGAGGAAAGATGTCCACAGTTCTGGCAATACTGACAGGGGCGCTGATCGCTTCCGGCAACAACGGCGGCCCGATCTACACGCTCGAGTATCCCGGCTTCGTCTTCGAGTGGCTTCCCGGAAGCATGAACCCTCCAGTAGAGGGGATTCTTGCTGAAGAGAGCGGAGCAGTCGCGGCTTCGCCCTCCACGGACGGGTTCGATCTCCGCATCCACTACTGGCGCGAGTCCATCCCGATGGAGGATCGCGCACAGTGGCTCACGGGCAGGGTGATGTCGGAACTGCCCCCCGAAGCTCTCGAAATGCTCCTCATGGGTGAGGTATCGTGGCTCGAGGGCAGCATGGAGAGCTCCGAGAGGACCGGGGGCTCCGTTGGTCTCGTTGTGGCAGTGAACTTCAACATCATCACCGAGAACGGCTCCGTCCGGGGCAGGGGGAGGGCGTACGGCGTCTTCACCGACGAGTACTCGCTTCTCGTCTACGGGCTGGCGCCCTTCGAAACCTGCGGCACGCTCGGGTCCACCGTCGACTCGATCATCTCACGCATGCACGTGTGACCCCTTCATTTCCGCTCATGCGGAAATGAAGGCGTCGCCAGCTTTCTGCCGAAGGCAGACAGCGAGAGACCATGAACTCCAGCCATGGCGTACGTTCCTCTGCCGGTTCCCCGGAGGAGCCGGCATGAATTACGCTGCGGCCCTTTGCCGCACGCCGTTGAGATGAATCCGCAAGGTGGCGGTCAGCTGCCGGGCCTGCTCGTCTCCGTCGACACGGAGATAAGCGTGCCGGGCCTGCTCATTCCTGCGGGCGTCTGAGGAAGTACGCCCGGGCCCTTTCGCGGCTTGCCATGCCTGTTGTCAGAGTGCGTGCGCCCCGGTCCTTCTCTCTGCCCGAGCTCCGACGCTTCAGTACGTTGACAAGCCCGACGGATGGGCCGAGAGTAGATGGGTACATCCAGTTCAGTTCCGCCATCGGAGGAGGGTGGGCCGTGCGTACTTCTTGTTTCCTCACTGTAGTCGCTCTTCAGACACTCGTCTGCGGAATGTCCTGGGCTCAGGCTGACGGTGTGGTTCAGTCCTGGGTGGCGCGATACAACGGCCCCGGAAACGGAGCCGACCAGGCCACGGCCATCGAGGTCGACGGCGCTGGCAACGTGTATGTCACGGGATACAGCATCGGGAACGGATCGACGCTGGACATCGCCACCGTGAAGTACAACTCTGCGGGATCGCAGCTCTGGGCCGTGCGCTACAACGGCCCCGGCAACGGCGACGACAGGGC
>JAKLEF010000116.1 GCA_022703195.1 Candidatus Fermentibacterota bacterium
CAGAGTATGTTTCGCGCCTGTCGTCTCGCGAGTTCGTCGCTCTGGAGGACGAAATCTCCGACGAGGTGACCCGTCAGCAGAACAAGGAGAACGACGTCGACAGTCATGACAGGCGACCACTATCTGCTCTGCCAACATGGTTGTTTCCGACTATACAGGCTCTGATGGTTGTACGGAGGTGTTCCAGAGCCGGCCCCACTGATGGCCATCCAGCGCTCTGGAGATGCTTGTGAACTGCCTGCTGAGAGATGGCTCCGGGTTTCCAGAGAGCTGCAGCCTCCACCTGGGTCAGGCCGTGAATGGCATATCGAACGGCTGAGGCCTGGGATGGCGTCCATCTCCTGATCATGGTATCGACAAGCCCTAGTATCGCGGATATACAGGGGTCCATCGGCCCAAGGCCGGATGCAATCATGCCCGGCACACGACGTCTCATCCTGTCGAGGCGTTTCCCTGACAGCTCGTATGCCTGCCCACCGCCTGCGGACGATTCGTCGTCGGGGAAAAAATCGACCGTCCCGAAACCGATCGCTATCGCTGAATTCATCCGTTTTCCGAACTCGTCATGGCCGCGGACGAGGAGTGATGCACGGAAACAGACTGCTGCATCGACAGCATAAGGAGCCTCACACACCACGAATTGCCAGGAATCGCCACGAAAACAGGTGAAGTGTTCGGCCCCGGCATCTGTTACATACTCGCCGAGATCATCGAAACATGCTCGCAGAAGAGCCTCCAGGCGCCTCATCTCGAGCTTTCCCATCCGGGAAGACGCATTTACATCTCCGGTGAGAACAGCGTACTGCTTCATCCTTCCAGCCTTTTCCGATCCGACAGAGTCGCGTGGGTGAAGCCTGTCGGTGTATCAACTATAAAGTATTGTTTTTCGAATTACAACTTGATGGGATGCCCCCTGTCCGAGAGCAGGATCAGCAGTCATTCATCGACTGGCTGTATCCGGGCATTGACCCCGGGCGGCCGGGGCCCGATTGTGCAGGATCGATGACCTTGGAAACGCCTTCGTGAAGGAGCCTGTCCATGCCGGAATGCCCCTCTTGCGGAGCCGACGAGCCGACCGGTACGGGTTACTGCAGCTACTGCGGCAGGAAGCTGCCGAAGCCGATTCCCGCACCCTCGATCGAAAAGGCTGACCGCAGCCCGTACCAGCAGCCGTCCCGGGCCCCGGCGTATCCCGCGGGACAGCCCCCGATCAAGAACTGGCTCACCGAATCGGTGCTCGTCACGATCCTCTGCTGCATGCCCCTGGGCATCGGGGGCATCATCAACGCCTCGAACGTCGACAAGCTCGCGTCGTACGGCGACATGGACGGAGCCAGGCGGGCGGCTGCACGCGCGAAGAGCTTCGTCGTCGCCGCGGTCGTGTCGGGAGTTCTGATGACCATCCTGTATCTGGTGATGCAGTTCGTCGCGTCGTTCGGAGATCGCTGACGTTGGCACGCGGCGGAACGGCAGGCTCGAGGCTGCGGCCGTCGATCACGCTGTCCCTGCTGGCTTCCCTTATCGTACTGATGTGCCTCACGGGACCGGAATCGCACAGGTGGATCCCGGGATGCCCGTTTCATGAGCTGACCGGACTCTACTGCCCCGGGTGCGGTTCGATGAGGGCACTCGACGCACTCGTCGCAGGAAGGCCGGGCGATGCTCTGCGCTCCAACGCCCTGCTCATGCCGTCTCTCGCGCTGGTCCTGACCGGCCTCGCGGTGGAAATCGTCCATCCCGGCAGAGCGCCCTTCCGCGTCGGCAGCAGGCCCTCTCTGATCGCGGGGAAGGCCTTTCTCATCGCCGTGGTGGTTTTCACGGTCCTCAGGAACCTGCCTCTCGAGCCGTGCAGGTGGCTGATCCCCGCCTGAATCATCGATTTTGCGCACGGGCTGGATCGCTCTCGCACGATCCCTTCGGGATCATGCTGTCGCTTGTTTCTCGTCTCGCTGCGTGAGACGAGGGGATCGACAGGTAGCGCTACAGTGGTTTCCCGAAGGGAGACCGCGAGTGCGCGTGCCGTCAAATCATGCTGGATCGCTCTCGCACGATCCCTTCGGGATCATGCTGTCGCTTGTTTCTCGTCTCGCTGCGTGAGACGAGGGGATCGACGGGCGTGTCAGTATTTCGACCGGAGAAGTGCAAGGAGCCTCGTGAACCTGAATACGGCAGCCTGACGGCCCGAGCCGGGTGCGATCTCCTCGACCATCCCCTCTGAGGACAGGAAACCAACGAATCTCCGGAGCGTCCTCTCCGGGATGCCGGACATGCCTGCGATCTCCGGGACGGTGAAGACGGGCCTGCCGAACATCCCGTCCACGGCCGGGACCGGTACGCGGCCCCCGTACGCCGCTGCCATTGATACGAGCAGTTCCTCCCGCAGGTCGATCAGGGATGTGATGAGTTCGATGTCGGCATCCGCCTGGATCCTGAGTGCCTCGAGGAACCACGACGTCCAGCCGTTCCAGTCGCCCGAGCGGGATAGCCCCTGCAGGCGCAGGTAGTACTCCTCCCGGTTCGACTCCAGGTGCCGGCTGACCATGGGGAACGGCCTCCGCACCGCTCCCCTCGCCATCAGGAGGATGGGCACGAACATCCTCCCTATCCTCCCGTTGCCGTCCCTGAACGGGTGCACCAGTTCGAATCTCGCGTGGAACAGCGCCGCGGCCACAAGTGGATCCACATCCGCCCTGCCGGCCTCGCCGATCGCCCTTTCCAGGAGCCCCCGCACATCTTCGGCCGGCGGCGGTACATATGTGGCGTTCTCGATGGTTCCTCCGCGCCCTATCCAGACCGGCTCGGTCCTGAGCATCCCGGGTCTCGCCCTCCCGCCCCGGCCGCTCGCCTCCATCAGGACTCGGTGGGCTTCCAGCAGAGCCTCCATGTTCAGGCTGTCCGTGCAGGCCAACTCGGCGCCCGTCATGGCCGTGAGATAGGCCCTGGCCTCCAGGTCGTCGTCACTGGACCTTGCCGAGGATCCCAGCATCGAATCGAGCGTTGTCCGGCTGCCCTCGATCCTGGAGGAGAGCATGGCCTCGCCGATCCTGAGCGGAGCCAGGAGGTGTTCGGGGCATGGCATGAGCGAGACGAAGGCGTCGAGGCGTCCTACAGCCCTGTCAGCGGAGCCGATGAGCGGCGACAGAGCCGCGTGGTCGAGCCGCGGAGGGGCGACGATCCATGCGAACGGTGATCTGGTCATGCCCTAAGATGACCTTGTCGGCCAGATCACGCAAGTATGGCCGATATCGGGAGGTTGCCGGCCACTCCGCCCTTCTATTAGATGACTACGAAGCGCAAGGCCGCCTGGTAATCCTCCGCCCGCACCTTCACGAAGTAGATGCCGGGGCAGAGATCTCCGAACTCCACCGAGTGCCAGCCCGGCTGGTATGCCTCAGGCGCGGACAGGTGCACCAGCCGGCCCGAGATGTCGTAAAGCGAGATCTCGACCGTGAGTTCGACCGACTGATGGAACTCGATGGACGGGATGCCCCGGCAGGGATTCGGTGAAACCGGCATCAGCTCGAAGGACGGCTCTCCCTCCCCTTCCCCGATTCCCAGAGGGTCCCAAGTGACGGTGACTTCCTCCAGCCGGGGATCGGGCCCGTCCGGGGTGGTGGACAGCAGGGCCCGGTACTGGAAGTAGCGGTCTCCATCCTCCAGGATCCCCTCCAGGCTCCCGCCGAAGGGGGGCAGGGGATCCGACCATGCGCCCATGTCATTGGAGTCGTTCGAGGCTCGGACCTCGATCGTGACGGCCGTGCCTCCGTACAGTTCGCAGTTGTAGGAGAGCACGCCCCAGTCCGGGGCCCCCTGGGTATCCAGGATGCTCGACTCCAGGCTGCCCGTCAGGGAGCATACATCCCACCAGCAGACCTCGAGTGAATGACTGCCTACCGCGAGTATGCCGGTTCGCCCGTCGCCGTCGAGATCGGCCGATGTAACCCTTAAGGCGGCATAATCATCGTTCAGCATGTGGAGTATCCATGCTCCCCCGGCACCATCGACGTTCTCGCACCACCAGAGGCTGTCGACGAAAACAGCCCCTGCCACCAGGTCAAGGTCACCATCGCTGTCGAAATCCCCAGCCTCGACATCCATGACGGATTCGCAGCTGTTCGTGACGGTGTGAAGAGGCCACTGACCCGATGGATTCCCCGTGTTCTCGAACCAGAGGATCTGGTCGGTCTGCCAGCAACCCGCAATGAGGTCCGGATCGCTGTCGTAATCTACGTCGGCGCAATGTATCGAACCGGGGCAGCTCACACCGGCCACAAGGGTGTGTTCCGACCAGGCTGTGCCATCGCCCAGGTTTTCGTACCACCTGATCTCGCTGAGTTCGATGGATGAAGCGGCGATGTCCGAATCACCATCACCGTCGATATCTTCAGCCAGGCAGTCGTCCACGCCGGTGAGGGATGAGGTCACGATGTGCTGGGTCCAGAAGGTCCCGCTTCCATTGTTCTCCCACCAGGCCACCGTCTTGGCATGGCTGGAGTTGGCCACGAAATCCTGGTCGCCGTCGCCATCCATATCCAATGGGTCGATGCTGGTGCAGTAGACCCAGGACGACTGGATCTCGTGCACTATCCAGTTATCGGAAAGTGTTCCAGGGTTCTCCAACCACTTGAGATAGTGCGTAAAATAGTTGGCCGCTATGATGTCCGCATCGCCGTCTCCATCGAAGTCGGCGGCATTCATGCCCGGGGCGGATTGGAAGGTCCGATCTACGATGTAGCGCTCCCAGGATGTGCCGAAGCCGTCAAGGTTCTCCCAGCACACGATCCATTCATTGCCGCCCCCCGCCACGTCCTGGTCTCCGTCGCCGTCCAGATCGACGGGGAAGGCGTTTACAGGCTCGCCGATGAAATGATCGAGCCAGTATTGGACAGTGGTCCGCCCCGGACCTACTTCCCCGGCGACCGTCCAGTCAATGCTGGTATCGGTGTCGAATGTGTTCCCCAGATCTAGCACCGGTCCGGAGACCCCGGGCCCTCCCGACCAGTCGGTCTGCGTGATGGAATCGGCGGATGCATGGAAGAAGAGGACGACAACAGCCACGGGGAATTTCATGACAACCTCCCTGTGGATGACCCCAGCTTACATATGCATTCTACCCCCACTTTTGGGTTGAGTCAAATGTAAAGGCAGATAGGGATCTTGCTGCAGTTCAGATGCGAATGCGGTCTGGAAGGAGAAGAAGGCTGCCGGAGAATCTTCCGACAGCCTTCGTCCAGTATGGTACCCGGTTGCGGAGGCCTTCTTGAAGATTATCAACCTGTTGAGATGACCTAGAGGAATATTTCCGGTTGTAGAGGCATTCATGAATAGTTTTGTTCACTATAGATATGTTCGTTATCTATATGGGATCAAATGCGATCTGTTTGGAGTGCAATTGCTGGTAAAAAGAGAAGATCGTTGGGCCGCTTATTGATAGCGCAATCTGCGTAAAACATAAACTTTAGATACATTTGGCTCAGTTCTACTTCGGTAGGTTGAATTGGTCCGAGCATCAGATCAATCCATGACTTGTCTCTATTAAGTGCTTCTTGTGCTTCTGAGATATTTGGTTGGATCTTGAGCATTCCCAAAGCTCCATTTTGTAGCATTATATCTGGTCTGGTAGCACTTTCATCTGGTTTGAAAGGCAGGACGAATAGCGAAGTTCTCTGAACCACTTGAATGAAGAGGCCTTCAGGTACACCAGAAAAGTTAACACGGTGAAATGACTCTACTAAACCTCTACTGCGCTCCATGAGCATTCTCTCAACAGCCTCGCTAAAGGTTCTCCATCCATTGCAGAAGACAGCTACTCTTTCCATGCTACGTAGATTCAGAAATCCAATCTCCTTTTCAAGTAAACCATGAACGCTAGCCACGTCCGCACGTGGAGGTGATTCGATTCGCTTTGCAATATTGGCGAATAGCCAAAATAACCTTCTAGCAAGAAGCTCACCGATATAATTCCCTAAGAATAGACCGAGACTGTCATAGCCTCCAAGCTTATCATCTGTTGAGAATGCCCATCTCCTCTCAAGATGGCGTAGGCGAACCCCAGATACGATTATGCAATCTGCAGGAAGAGACTCTCTCTGATCAAGATATACAGGGGCAAGCTCAAGTTCCTCAATCGATCTTTTAGCAGATTGCCACACTTCATTAAGAAAACTAATAAAAGCATTAGGGTCGAGTTCTAGGGAAAGGGCTTCCGTAAGAGATGTATGCGCACTGTCAGAAGCAGCAGACTCGATATCTACGAGCACTCTGGCGACAGTTTCTCTCCATTGATCGATATTTTCCCTGCAGTAGTCAGCTTTTTGAAGTAAACTCTGCGCTCTAGGGATAGCAGTTCT
>JAKLEF010000117.1 GCA_022703195.1 Candidatus Fermentibacterota bacterium
TCAAGCCCGAGGACATCGACGAGACCAGGCCCGTCCCCGTCCCCGCCACTGTCACGGTCAGGAACGACCTGGGCAGCTGGGACATCTCCTACATCTACATCGACCCCTCCGAGGCGCCCTGGAGCGAGGACCGTCTCGGCGCCCGCATCCTTGCGCCCGGCGAGTCCTTCGATGTCGAGATCACCACGGGAACCTGGGACATGAAGGCCGAAGACGAGGACGGCGACACCTACACCCTCTGGACCCAGGAAATCGGGCCCGAGGGCTACGTCTGGGCCGTCACCCTCGACCAGATGGATACCCAGTAGCCTTTTTCCAGGCAGCGGAAAGGGCCCCCGGGAGACCGGGGGCCTTTTTCTATGCCGACTCCATCTTCCTCACGAAGACGAGGTTCACGGCGGCCACCGCGGCTGCGAGGCAGAACACGGACCATGGCCCCAGGAATGCCCATAGAAGTCCCGCACCTGCGGGGACCAGCATGGAGACGGCATGGTCGAGGGTGCCGCCCAGGCCCAGGGTCGGCACTATGTCGCCGCTGCACCTGGCGATCCTCGAGAGGTAAGTGGTGCGGGCCATGCTCAGCGAGAAGAGGAGCTCGTCGAGGACGTAGAGCGAATAGAGGACGGCCAGGGCCGCGCCCCGTGCGAGGACGGAGGGGGCGGCGGCGTACCCGATGCACATGGCGAACACGAGGATCGACTCCACGGTCAGGACGGACTTCTCCCCGTATCTGTCGATGAGGTCTCCGAAGAGCGGCTTAGAGAACAGGCCGAGCAGCGCCGCAGCCCCCATCGCCAGAGCCAGGTCGGGAGCCTTCTGGTCGAACAGGCTCACCAGCAGCCATGGCGCGAACGTCAGGAAGATCTGCTTCCTCGCCCCGAAGAGGATCGCGAGGATGTAGTAAAGCCTGTATTCCCGGCGCAGGACGAACCGTTCCTTCATTGTGGGCCCCGGCTCACCATCCGTCCTGTCGCCCCGCACCCTGGGGATGGCCATGGTCAGCGCGAGACCGAGGGCCAGAACGACTGCGGCCGATCCGTATACCGCGCCGAAGCCGCCGTGGATCCTGCCCAGCACGACCCAGACGATCCCGGTTCCCAGCATCAGTCCGGCGGACCTGTAGGCTCCCACCGTGCCGAGGATCCAGCCCCTCCCCCGCCCGGGCCCGAGGTCCATGGCCAGGGCGTCCCTCAGGGGTACGTAGAGGTGCATGCCCGCCGACCAGAGGATCATGCAGGCCATGAACACCGCGAAGGACGAGCCGGCGACGGCCAGCACGAGGAAACTCACCACCCCTGCCAGGAAGCAGAGGCTCAGGGCCCTCCCCCGCGCCATCCCCGCCACCAGGCCCACCAGGACCACCTGGAGGAATCCCGGGAGCTCCCTGGGGACCTCCAGGGCCCCCCTGGTTTCTCCGCCCACGCGGAGGACGTTGAAGAGAAAGTCCGGCATCACCGACGAGAACACGTTCCCGGCGGCCGCCATCAGGGCGACTCCGATCATCATCCTGCCGAGGTTGCCTGAGAGGCCGATCCTCTCGGCCAGCGGGTTCCTTCTTTCAATGGAGCGCATCCGTCCTCCTGGTGATGCAGCAGTGGCGTCGATGCCTCGAACATGGCCGATGATCCTCTCCGGGGCCATCGCCGCCGCGACGTCCCATGAGGGCGGTCATGGCGGGACCGGAGGCCCGCGGCCTATACTTGGCGGATCGGATCGGCGTCCGGGGACGGACGTGATACGCAGAGACACCCGGGCAGGATGTCCGCAGGGGCATCGTTGCCCGGATAATGTAGAAGGATGGTCAGGGGATGTCTGGACAGCCTCCGAGGAGAGATCAGGTCGCGGCAGGGGACAGATGGTCCGTCGAGGCCGTCTTCAGGTCTGACGAAGAGTGGGAGATGGCCTTCAGGGCCACCGAGGGCTACGGCCGTGTGTTCGCGGCCTGGGCGGGAAGGCTCGGCGAGTCGCCGGAGACGCTCGCCCATGCAGTGTCGGAGATGCTCGCACAGAGGAGGGTCCTCGAGAAGCTGGGCCTCTATGCGAGCATGAGGCAGGACGAGGACCTCTCGAACGCCCTCCACTCCTCCATGGACGACAGATGCACCGCCAGGAGGAACGAGGTCGCGACGGCCCACTCGTTCTTCATGCCCGAGCTGCTGTCGATCGATCCGGCCGTGATGTCGGAATGGCTCCGCACCCCGGCGCTCGAAGGCTATTCCTCCTGGCTGGGCGAGATGCTGAGATACCGCCCCCACACCCTCTCGGAACCCGAGGAGAAGCTCCTGGCGATGTCGGGAGACGCCCTCCAGGGATTCCATGCGGGATTCGGCAAGCTCTCCAACGTGGACATGCCCGCCAGGCTGCCCGAGATAACGGATGCAGAGGGAAGGCCGACCAGGCTCACCAACTCGAATCTCGTCCCGCTTATGGAGGAAAGGGATCCGAAGGTCAGGAGGGCTGCATTCGACGGGTACTACAGGGAGCTTACGGGGAACCTGAACACATCGGCCGCTCTCCTGAACGGCCAGGTGAAGTCGCACATCTTCATGGCCAGGGCGAGGAGGCATGCATCCGCGCTGGAGGCCTCGCTCTTCGACGACCTGGTCAGCACCGGCGTCTACGAGGCCCTCATCGCTGCAGTCCACGGCAGGCTGCCAGTGATGCACGGCTACTACGCAGCGAAGAAGGCCGCCCTCGGCCTCGGCACGCTGTCCCCCTGCGACCTCTACCTGCCCGCGGTCGAGTACTCTCCGCGCAGGTACAGCTATGACGAGGCCGTGGAGATGACCCTGGAGGCGGTCCGCCCCCTGGGCGGGAGATATGTCGCCGACCTGTCGGAGGGATTCAGGAGCGGCTGGGTGGACAGGTACGAGAACGTCGGCAAGCGCTCCGGCGCCTACTCGACGGGATGCGCAGACTCCATGCCGTACATCCTCCACAACTTCAGCGGCACGCTCGACTCGGTGTTCACGCTCGCCCACGAGGCCGGGCACTCGATGCACAGCCTCCTGTCATGGAGGCACCAGCCCTACCATTCCTCCGACTACCGGATCCTCGTGGCGGAGGTCGCCTCTACGACGAACGAGATGCTCCTCGCGGACATGCTGATGAAGAAGACCGACGACGACGGGATGAAGGCCTTCCTGCTGGACAGGCTGGTCAACGACTTCAGGACCACGGTCTTCAGGCAGACCATGTTCGCCGAGTTCGAGTGGCTGATCCACAGGGAGGTCGAGGAGGGCGGAGCGCTCACACCCGAGTTCCTGAACTCGAGATATCTCGAACTGGTCGGCCTCTACCACGGCGAGGCCCTGAACACGTCCGGCGACGACGCACTGATCGCGGCGGAATGGGCCAGGATTCCGCACTTCTACTACGACTTCTACGTGTACAAGTACGCCACCGGCCTCTCCTCGGCCGTGGCTCTGTCCCGGCGGATACTCGAGGGGCGGCCGGGCGCGCTGGAGGCATATCTCGGCTTCCTCTCGGCAGGCTCTTCGAAGAGGCCGCTGGACATCCTCCGCGACGCGGGAGTCGATCTCGAGACCCCGGCTCCCGTGAACGAGGCGCTGGACTTCCTCGAGGAGACCGTGCGCCGGTTCGGGGAACTGACCGCAAGGAACTGAAGGGATGCCAGGGTGCCGGCCGGGCTCCCGGCCGGCACACGACGGACCCGGGATCGGGACCCGGTCTACGTGCGGTCCGGAAGGCGGAGCATCAGGTCCAGGACAGACTCGATGCGGGATGTGTCGACCCGCGTATCGAAGCAGTCGCCGTTCGGCCGGCTGTTGAGGACTCCGTACACCGGCACCGAAGCGGAATCCAGTATCCCCGACGAGAGATCGCGGGGGCACGCCACGGCGACAACCATGCCGGGTCTCGCCTCCTCCACCGCCCTGCGCGCGGCGGTGCCGCCCGTCGCGATCGACAGCCCGGTCCCGCGCTTCCCCGCGAGTTCCAGCAGGGCCGCCATGTCGCACGCGCCGCACCTCGTACAGAGGGAGTGGTCGTGGACGATCCGGTGGACGCAGGCGTGCGTCTGCAGGCAGTGGGGAAGCAGCAGGAGCACCCTGTCCGGGGTCAGGCCCCCGGAGCGCAGGATGCCCTCCAGAGCCCTGTCGTTGACCTCGACGACCATGGTCTCCGCCAGCAGGGCCTTCTTCGCCCCGGGGGGCATCGCGATCCGGAGAGCGTGATATGAGATCCCGAGCAGGCCTATGAGCAGTCGGCGCATCCCCGGGGCCATGGCGGCCGAAGCGGCGATCTGGGGAAGCAGTAAGGCCGCGGCGGACAGGGCTGCCCAGCCGGCTCCCCCTGTGGCTGTCGACAGGAGGAGCCCGACCAGGAGGAACGGCATGGATGCACCCAGCAGCCCGGCTCTGAAGAGCAGGTCCGACCTAGCCAAGGGGTTCCCCGGGAAGTGGTCGGTAGCCCGCCAGGAACGCGCCGCCGTCCATAGCCTTCCTCGATTCGGGCTGGAGCCTCAGGAGCTCCATGGAGCCTTCGCCGCATCCCGCGAGGAGGCGTCCGTCACGGACCGCCAGCGAGCCGGCGGGAATCGTGCTGTCGGATGCGGCCGCGGCCAGGATCTTGAGCAGCCTGCCCCGGAATGATGTCCTGGCGCCGGGCGTCGGGGCGAACGCCCGTACCTTCCTGAGCAGCTCCCCCGCCGGCCTGCTCCAGTCGAGCAGGGCCTCCCGATCCGTCAGTTTGTCGGCGTGAGAGGCCTCGCCGGACTGCGGAGCCGGTTCCAGGAGCCCCCCCAGGTATCCGTCGATGATCCCGCCCATCTCGCGCGCGGCCAGTTCCGCCAGCCGCGAGGAGAGCATCCCGGAATCCTCTCCCTCCCCGACGGGGGTCCGGATGGCGCTCACTACGGGCCCCGTGTCCCAGCCGGAGTCGGTCAGCATGAAGGAGACCCCGGTCTCCGGGTCGCCTTCGAGTATCGCCCTCTCGACCGGACAGGGTCCGCGGTGCCTGGGCAGGAGGGAGGGATGGACGTTGAGCACGCCCTGCGGGAACAATGCGATGAACTTTGCGGGGAGCCACAGGCCGAACGCCGCTGAGACCGCGAACCGGCAGCCCTCGGGGATCCCGGCGACAGATGACGGATGGGAGGTCTTCACGACCGGCAGCCCGAGGGTGCAGGCCGCCTCGGCGACCGGGGTGACGGATTCCCTGAGCCCCCGTCCCGCCTTCGAGTCCACCCGGGTCACAACGAGAGACGGGCGGTGGCGTGACCCTGCGAGCGATTCGAGGATGGGTACGGCAAAGGCGGCCGTCCCGAGGAAGACGGGTCCCGGAGGGGATCCGGTCATCCTCCGGCCAGCTTCTGGAGCTTCGACCTGAGCAGCTTTCGCCTCAGGGCGCCGAGCCTGTCGACGAAGAGGATGCCGTCGAGATGGTCGTTCTCGTGCTGGGCTGCGCGGGCGGCCATACCGTCGAGCTCGAGCTCGAACCGGATGCCCGAGGGGTCGAGCGCGCTTATCCTGAGAAGCGACGGCCTCGTCACGGGCTCGTAGATGCCGGGCACGCTGAGGCATCCCTCCTCCCGCCTGGACGGAGGTCCGTAGGCCTCGAGCTTCGGATTCACGAACACCCTGTGGCCGCAGAGAGAGGGCAGCATCGAGGTCTCCAGGATGAAGACCCTGATGTTCTCCCCTGCCTGCGGCGCCGCGAGGCCGATCCCCTCCTCCTCCGTCAGCAGCCTGTCCATCTCCGGCAGGAGCTCGCCGAGGAGGGATGCGTCGGCGGCCGGATCCACATCCCTCGATACCGATCTCAGCCCGGGCGATCCGAAGATGCGGATCGACCTCACTGATCCGCCTCTGGGCCCTTCTCGATCAGGGCGATGGCCGACCTGTCCAGGTCGATCTTCACGCCGTCGGCGATCCTGACCGAGACCACTTCGCCCTTGATGGCGGCCACCACGCCGTGGATCCCGCCCGAGGTGACGATCCTGTCGTCCTTCTTCAGCGCGTCGCGCATCGACTTGAGGTCCTTCTGCTGCTTCTGCTGGGGTCTGATGATCAGGAAGTAGAAGATCGCGACCATGGCCACGATCGGCAGGAGACTCGTCAGGCTGGTCGGATCCATGCAGCCAGGCTGCATCGCCCCGGTGGAGTCGGCGGCCTGGGATACCGTGGCGGCGAGGGCGAGACCGTGAAGGAGGCAGGCCATGATCATAGTGTCTCCCGTTCTTTCATTTCCTGGGTCTGGGAAGGCTGCTGGAGAGCCCTACCCAGCTCCCCGCAAGCCCGGTTGCGGCACCGAGGAACAGCACTCCGGCGATCCAGC
>JAKLEF010000118.1 GCA_022703195.1 Candidatus Fermentibacterota bacterium
CGAGGGTGCCCTGCTTCGCGGTGTAGGACAGGTTCATGTAGTCGATCCTGAAGCCCGGGTTCACCTTGAAGGTGCGCCATGAGGCGCCGGCGTTCTCCACGGCCCTGTAGACCACCGGGCAGATGTACCCGGGCATCAGCACGTCCACGATGCCGTTGGCCCTTATCAGCTCTGCGAGGGCGCTGCGGGCGTCGTAGAACCTGCGCCCCTCCGCCAGGTGCGGGGTTGCCGCGCCGGTCCCCCCATGCGCGGCGGGGAGATCGAGGGGGAAGAAGCCCCCGTACGTCCTGCCCGACTTCAGGTCTTCAGGCATGACCGCCCTCCTTCAGTTTCGCCCGTATCTCGCCGGCCTTCGTTCCGGCGAGGCGCACCGTGTCGCCTATCCACCGGACCGCCTCCGGCAGCACGGATTCTCCGTTCGGAAGAGAGAGGACCATACCGGAGAGCCGGTCCGTCACGGGCAGCGACCTGCCCGACTCCTCGAAGCTCCTCCGGTACGGCTCCATCCTGTGGCAACCGGGATGGAAATATCTGCGGGCCAGCACGTTCTCGGCCTCGAGCACCCTTACCAGCTGGTCTCGCGAGAGGCCGTACGCCTCCTCGTCCACCAGGGCGATGACGTACTGCCAGTTGTGCATTTCGAGCGCCGGCGACGGCTGCGCGAGCCGGACGCCCGGGATGCCTGCCAGCGCCTCGCCGTAGACGGCATGGTTGGCGGCGTTGACCTCCCTGATCTGCTCGACCTGTTCGAGCATCGCCAGCCCCATCGCGGCGCAGACCTCGGTCATCTTGCCGTTGGTCCCCACGTAGTCGACCCTGTCCTTCTCCCTGCCCGCGAAGCCGAAGTTCATCATCAGCCTGACCCTCTCGGCGATTTCGTCGTCGTCGGTGGCTATTGCGCCGCCTTCGAAGGTGCTGAAGAACTTCGTGGCATGGAAGCTTAGAACGGACAATGCCCCCATCCGGCACACAGAGGCGCCCCCCGCCTCGCTCATGAAGGCGTGGGCGGCATCATAGACGACGGGCAGGCCGTGCTTCGAGGCCACCACCGAGATGGCTTCGTGGTCGCAGGGATTCCCGTACACGTGGACTCCCACGATGCCCGTGGTCCTCTGTGTGACCAGGGCGTCGATGCAGGCGGGGTCGATGGTGAAGTCGGATTCGCGGATGTCGCAGAAGACCGGAGTGATCCTCTGCCACTCGAGTGCGTGAGCCGTCGCGACGAATGTGAACGACGGGACGACGACCTCGCCCTCGAACCCCATGGCCCGGTAGGCCAGTTCGAGGGCAATGGTGCCGTTGCACATCGGTATGCAGTGCCTGACCCCGAGCTTCTCCTGGAGCCTCGACTGCAGCACCCGGACGAGAGGTCCGTAGTTCGTGAACCAGCGGTTCTCGAACATGCAGTCGAGGAGCTCGCCGAAGCGCCTCCTGTCGGGAAGGTTGGGGCGCCCCACGTGGAGCGGCTCGCCGAACAGCGGCCTCCCGCCGAGCAACGCAAGAGTCCGGCCCAAGCTCCACCGTCCCTGCAGAAAGCCAGCTGCCGGGATGCGACATGTGCACCCCGTCTCGAAGGAATACGCAATCGCGGCCCATCCGACAACTCCGCGGGGGAAGGAGCCTCCCGCCCGGACCCCGTCACCCCGGGTCGGAGGGCGCGGAGCACCGCCCGGGCACTCTCCGTGACGCCGCGAAGTAGAAGGCCGCGCAGGCCAGTCCGGCCATGGCCCAGTAGAACGTGGCGCCATACCTCGTCGTTGCGAGCGGGCCGTAGACGATGGCCGAGAAGATGCCCCACCCGAGGAACAATGCGATCAGCGGCCCTGTCCGGGATCTGATAGCGGGAACGAGCAGTGCGGCGCATGCGCCGGCGGCCATCGCCAGATAGATGAGGGCGAGAGCAGCCTTCCATGCCGTCAGGGCCGGATCGCGCTCCTCCATCCCCGACGCGCGCAGGATCTTGTGCGCGTAGCCCAGCGAGAAGAACCTCGGCCATGAAGTCAGGTGCGGCACCAGCACCTCTACGGGATGCGACACCACGATCTCCCGGGTGCGGGACCTGTAGATGCTGTCCCTGGCTCCGGGATCGATAACGCCCCCGGCCATCGCGAGCGAATCGAGAGGCGCCGTGAATCGTCCGCTCCAGACCGACTGCTGGTCGGTGACGCCGGCCAGGATCGCCGCCCTCCCGAGGGGTTCGAAGGCATCCTGGGCGGAGAATGCATCGAGGCCGAAGGAGCGGCGGTTGAACTCCCTCCAGGACAGCGGGAGAACGGAGAAGACCGCGAGCATGACGGCCAGAGCCGGGAGCCTGGCTGCCGGTCGTCTCGACTTCTCGAAGGCGATGATCGCGGCGTAGACTGAAGGCGACATCAGGAGCACCTGCTTGGTCACGGCGCCGATCGAGAGGACGAGCCCCATCGCTCCCCAGAGGGTGACGTAGGCCCTCGTCGAACGGGTCCGCAGCGCCAGGGTCCAGAGGTACCCGGACAGGCATACCGCGAGCAGGGCGAAGGTGTCCGGCATGATCCGGGTCGAGAGTACGACGTGCGGCGGGAGCAGCATGGCGGCGGCGCCCGCCGCCGTGGCGGCCCCGGGACAGGACGGCCTGGTGATCAGGAAGCAGAGCATCCCGATGGCGAGCCCCGCGGCCTGCTGGATCAGCAGCGCGGCCAGCCAGGGATGCCCGTCGCTCCATGTGACGGCGAGGAACGCCGGATAGAGCGGCATCCGCATCGCTGCGGACCCCTGGCGCCCGTCGAGGAGTTCCCTGGCGTAGTCGACGTACTGGTACGAGTCGTCCTCCATGGGCCATGACCTCACGTCGGCGGACGTGTCGGGGATGCCGACCAGGATGACGAACGCTGTGCGGAGGATGGCGATGGCTGCGAGGAGGGCCATGGCAGGCGCGACACGGGGCTCCCTGCCTCCGGGCGCCCGGGCGCCGGCTTCCGGGGGACATGTGCGGTCACCGCATGGGGTCGTCAGGGCTCCTCCCTCCGTCCGGGATTATTATCGTCCCTCGACAGGGATGCACCCCGGAAGGGTGAAACGTCTAGGAGGGGCGTGTATGCTTGCAGCCGCGATCGTGCTGTCGGTTATGGCGGGAGGGGTTCCGCCTTCATGGATATCGCTTCCCGGGTCCCGCGGGCCGGTCGTCATCACGCCGGTGCTCGTAGAGCTGGACGGGGCTGAGGGCTCCGTCCTCTCCCTTCCCGTCGTGCATGGGGAAGCGGGTGACCCCGCCGTCGACGCGATGAACGAGGCGCTCTCCTGGGAGTCCGTCTCGGGCGAACCCCTGGAGGAGACCATCTCCACCTACAGGGAGATCCGGCGAGGGTTCACGGGCGCCTCCTTCGCCGTCGACTTCAACGAGGGCGGGATACTCGACATCACGGTGACCACGGACTTCTACGGAGCATACCCGTCCACAGGGGAGCACCGCTTCTGCTTCGACACCTCCACGGGCGCGAGGCTCGCGATGCGCGACCTGCTGGATGACGGCAGGGAGGCCGAGCTGGCCGGCATCCTCGACGGCATGCTGCAGGAGAACATCGCCACGGCCCGGGAGACCTGCTGCGAAGGCGACCCGGAAAGCGGCCTTTACGACGGTTACGCCTTTTCGGTCGAGGACCTGGACAGCTTCACGATAGTCGAGAACGGAGTCTGGTTCCACTACGACTTCGGCTTCCCTCACGTGGCTCAGGCCGCCGAGCCCGAGGGGGACCTGTTCCTTCCGAGTCAGGAGATGGAACCCTTCCTCGCCGTCAGGTAGCGGCTCGCAAGGCGGCCGCCGGGTCGAGATCCCAGAAGTGCTCGACCTCCATGTCGTCGGGGATGTCGAGCCCGTGGTCGCCCATGCCCGACCCGGCATCGAGGTGCGCCCCGTGGTCGGGCGCGAACACCGAGACCCGCGGGTGCCCGGCCCAGTGTTTCCGCACCGACTCCGAAAGCAGTGCGAAGGCCCGGACATGCCCCTCCAGGGCTGTCAGGGCCTCCGTGCCGAACGGGTCGGCGCGGTGCAGCAGGTCGTCGTAGGCCTGCTGATACGCGACGACCAGATCGTGCCCGTCACGGCCGATCAGATCGAGGGCGCAGCCCAGCACCGATCCGTCGTCGGGCTCAGATAGGTAGTCGACGTCCCTCCCCCTGAAGATCATGTCGATGCTCGAATCCTCCACCGCGACGATGGCTGCTCTTCCCCCGGCGCGGACGAGGGCATCGAACAGGGTGTCGCACGCGAGCACCGGCTTCTCGTACCTGCGTATGCCGTGCACCCCCGGCCCGGCGCCGGTGAACATCCCGGCGAAGCACACCGGCGTCTTGGGGGGGAATGCAGCCCTCATGGGAAGGACATGAGGCGCGTTCGCGAGGATGGACTCCCTCAGCCCGGAGAACCTCCGGGTCTGGACGCACCCGATCGCGTCCGGCGCGAAAACCAGCGCCCTCCGGACCCTGCCACACAGCGCGGGGCCTGCGGCTGTGAGGACCTCCTCCGACGGAGGGCATTCCGAGTCACGCGGGGCCCCGAAACCCATCAGGGCGGCAAGAGTCGGGGCGAGGTAGCCCGCGCTCAGCTCCCGAGAAGCCGTATCTCCTCCTCGTACATCGACCTCTCGCGGAGCCTGATCGAGACCTTCCCCCCGGCCTGCAGCGCCCTCGGGGTGAGCAGTGAGGAATTCCATTCGCGGATCCTCTGCACGTCCAGGCGCCCTTCTGCGAAATGGAGCCTTGCAATCCTCCTTGCGTACCAGAGCGCCGACAGCCTGTCGAACTGGTCGCTGAGGGCGAGTATGGAGGGCTCTCGCGAGAGCGAGGGCCCGGAACGCTCGTCGATCTCCCGCAGGAAACGCGTCAGGATGCGTGCGTAGAACCCGTCGAGCGAGAGGAACAGTTCCACCCATCCCTGGGCATCAGCGTCGCATGCCATCGTGGAGCCGGCCAGGAACGAGCAGAACCCGTCGAAGACCCCGGCCCACAGGTAGTATGGGTTGGGCCGTGACAGGCTCTCGGAGACCAGGCCCTGGCTCGCTTCGAAGGCGGACACGGCCTCCTCGATCCGCCGGGACACCGGCGAGGGATGGTCGAAGTGCGATCTGGCCGCGCTCCGCGACACCACCTGTCCGGCGGCGCGGTAGAACAGCTCCGACCTGACGGGGTACTCCTCGATGTCGTACCAGAAGATCTGGCGGGCTCCCAGGCCGTTCCTGCCCTCGTAGTTCGACAGTTCCAGGTCGAATCCTCCATCCGGCCCCCTGAAGGCCCACCTGAAGAACGGACCCGTGCCGTCGAACTCGACCGAGGTCACTTCACGGTAGAGGGTGGTGACCTCCTTCTTCAGCTTCTTCAGGCCGTTGTCGCACTTGAAGGAGACATGACCCTCGGGGGTCAGCACCTCGCCCTTCGTGCCGAACAGGCCGGAATCCAGGGTGACTAACGCTCCTGGGTCGAGGGCTGCAGGAAGCCCGAGCATCGTCGAGACCGCGCCCAGCCGTTCCCCGGACAACGCTTCCATCGCATCCGCAGTACCGGCATCTATCCTCATTCAGCCCTCCCGGGATGGAATCGGATCCTTCGGAAGATGTATTCTACAGGCGGCGGGTCATCGGGGGGAGGAACATTGTGTTTCAGACAGCGGCTGCAGTTTCGATCGCGATCTCCTCGTCGACGATCGGACCCTACCTGTACGTCGACCTGCAGGACGGTTTCGAAGGCTTCCGGACATACGTCTATCTGGAGGATTCCCTGGTCTACCGCGGCGCTCCGGAAACAGATCCGCTCACAGGCCTGGCCTCGGGTCTCGAGCTCATGGGAAGGAGTTCCGTGGTCGAAATCCGGGTCAGAGTCCCGGAGATCAGTGTCGATTCGACCTTCTCCGTGGACATGCAGGCCGGGGAGTTCCTCGGGATAGGAATCACCGGGGACGGGGAGCTGGTCCGGCGGCTCTCCCTCGTGCACTCGGGAGTCCCCTTCGGTTACGACTGAGCAGGGACCGCAGACACCCCCGGCCCGAGGGGTGGAGCCGGATCCGGAACCCGGTTGTCCGTGCTGCAAACCGGTCCACCCCGGTGCGTGAGGGCGGCCCCGCCTAGAACACCGAATCGCGCACCAGCGTCGCGACCACCTCGGAATCGGGCTTCACCTTCACGGAGTAGAACGTGTTGATCCATCTGCGGACGATGCGCACCTCCGGCCCGAGCATGCGCCGGATCTCACTGTCGCGTCCGGGATTGGCCTCCGCCACCACCGCCACGGTGCAGCGCTCGGTCTGCTTCATGAAGCCCGGGGCGTGC
>JAKLEF010000119.1 GCA_022703195.1 Candidatus Fermentibacterota bacterium
CCGTCCTCTTCCGCAGGGGCGACCTCGGCCGGTTCTCCTCGATACCCTCGGTCGCCGTGATCGGCTCGCGCAGGGCATCCCAGTACGGCCTGCGCGCCGCGCGGGCCCTCGCTTCGGGCATCGCGTCGCGGGGGGTGGGGATCGTCAGCGGCATGGCAAGGGGCATCGACGGCGAAGCCCACAGGGGCTGCCTCGAGGTCGGCGGATCCACGATCGCGGTCCTCGGCTGCGGCATCGACGTGGTCTATCCGCGCGAACACGCGGGCCTCGCGGAGGAGATCGCCGCGAACGGCGCCCTCGTGACGGAATTCCCGCCCGGCACCCGGCCAGAGGCCTTCAACTTCCCCAGGAGGAACAGGCTGATAAGCGGGTTCTCCAGGGCTCTTGTCGTCGTAGAGGCCGGCGACAGGAGCGGCACCATGATCACCGTCGACGCCGCGCTCGAGCAGGGCAGGGACGTGTTCGCCGTCCCCGGCGAGATCACCCGCACCGGCTCACGGGGCACCAACAGGCTCCTCAGGGAGGGCGCAATGGTCGCGACATGCCCCGGCGACATCCTCGAATCGCTCGGCATCTCCGACGAGCCGTCCTCCGGGAGGGATCCGAAGGCCTCCTGCGGCGACCCCGTGACTGATGCCCTGATGAAAGGCCCGGCTCACTTCGACGAACTCGCCGGATCGACGGGCATGGAGGCTCCCGAACTGCAGGCCCGGCTGCTCATGCTCGAGATGTCGGGCCGGATCGTGCGCCGCCCCGGCGGATTCTACACCCTCCCGTAAAGACCGCTTTACACCCGCGTCGCCCCGGCTGCGCGATGCTCCGGATCCCATGACGCAATACATCGTGTGGAATCGATTATTGCGACATCGCGGGATGGCAGGTTCCTTGCTCACATGCTGGGCATGAACATGAACCCGGACATGAAGGATCCGTTCATCCGACCGGACGGCGATGCCGGCCGCAGGGGGGCCATGCTGGTGCTGGCCTCCGCGGCGGCGGCCGTGGTGATGCTGTCGGCCCTGCTCCTGCTGGGTTACGTCGGCAGGATGAGGAGCGGGCAGACCGCCCGGGAGAGGGCGGCCCAGGCCGGTCTCACGAGCGCCGGCGCCGGCGAATGGCTGGCGTGGTCCCTCTCCGGGAGAGGTCTCCAGCCGCGCGATCTGGACGGGACGAGCTTCGAATCGGGGGGATTCTCGACCCGGATGGATCTCCTGTCTACCGCCCCCGTACCGCCTGCCTCCGTCACGATCGGGGAATTCCCGGCCGGTACCGCGGCAGTCGCGTCCGACGGCTCCATCAGTCTTCTCACGCCCTCGGGCGATTCGCTGGAGGTGAAGGTCTTCGATCCATCCGGCCGCTGGTTCGATCAGCTCCCTTCCCTCAGGGTCCCCGAGGGATCCGTGATAGCCGGAACGGGCTCAGGATCGGGATATCTCTTCGCGGTGATCACGGCGGATCCCGAGCCTTCGGTGCTCTTCACCGCCCGCGACGGTTCTGTGACGAGATGCGAAGCACCGGCCCTGGAACCCGCCTGGACTGCCGCCGAGGCCGGGCTCCTCGACGGCATGCCGGCTGTCGTGCTCTACCGGTCCGAAGGTCCGGTCATCGCCATACTCCGCAACGGCTCCCTGCTCCAGGGCGGCTCCGCCGTCGAAGCAGCCCTCGGGCTCGACTGCGCCGGAACGCCGGTGCATGCAGGAGAGGGACCCGCGTCCATCGTGCGCTGCGATGCTGACATGGACGGCGCTGACGACCTGGCGGCCGTATCCCCCTCCAGGATAACCTGCTTCACCGCCTCGGGAACGGTATTCTCCGACTCCGTCCCCGGGGCCTCTCCAGCGGCATGGGGCTTCAGCAGGGTTTCCTCTGGATTCGTCGTATGCTGGGAAGGCGCCTCCGGACGCACATGGAGGCGCCTGGGCTGGTCCGGCTTCCAGAGCATCGATCCCGTGGCCGCCCTATCGGGACCCAGCTGGACCGGTCTCCTCCACGAAGGCTGCAATTGTGTGGCAGGTGACGCCGGCGGTCTCCGCATCGCATCCTGCGCGAGCGGCGAATCGATGCTCCTCGCAGGAGGCAGGCCCGTCTTCGCAGACATCGACGGCGGCCCGCCCGACGCCATCATCTGGAACGGCGGCTCGCTGTCCGTCGTGCTCGACCCCGTGGAAGGCGAGGGGACGGGCTCGCTGTGGAGGCTCTCCACCATGGAGGAGCCGGGCAGCACGAGGATCGACACGCTGTTCATCCCCGTCTACATGGACGGCAGCGGAGCCCTCTCGGTGAGGACCGGCGGCGCATGACGGACTCCCGGGCCGGCTATTCCCTGATCGAGACCGTCCTGGCCTCAGCCATCCTTATCGTCGTGACGGGGGCTCTGGCCATGTCCGTGAAGGCGTTCTCGGACGGCCAGGAGTCGGTATCCTGCAGGGCCTCGGCGCTCGTCATCGCGGCCGACGAGATGGCGGACGCCGAATCATGGCCCGGTTCCGTGGCTCCGGGCAGCCGGACGGTCGAAGTGGACGGAAGGGAATACTCGATAGACACAAGGCTCATTTCTGAGGATACGGGCGGTTCTTTCAACGATCTGACAGTCACCGTGACGGTGACCGGTCCCTCTGGAGGACCCGTCACCCTCGAGAGGCGATTCGTGGAATCGAAAGGAGCGGAATGGAGATGAGGAGTCCCTGCGGAGCGAGGGGCGGCTTCACGCTGGTCGAGGTGCTCATCGCCAGCCTGATCCTCGCCATCCTCGTGGTGGGCATCGGCTCTTTCTTCGGGCACATCATCACTCAGTCCGTCATCATGGACGACAAGACGCAGGCTCTGGAGATAGCCCGGATGGGCATCGAGGAGATGCGCTCGGTGAGCATGGACACCGTGGCGGACGGCTCCATCGGCCCCGAGGTGACGGACAAGTTCTCGAAGTACGTGATAGTCAGCTCTCCATTCCCCTTGCTCTCTAACGCAAGGCTCGTCCAGTGCCTGGTGGTGTGGACCGGGGCCAACGGCCCCGACTCCCTCTCACTCAGCACCGTCTTCTAGGGGTGGTCGGGATGAAAGCAAACGGAACCAGGAGGGGCATGAGCCTCGTCGAGGTGACGATCGTGATCGTGGTCCTCGGCGTGATCATGGCCGGCGTCTTCATGATGTTCATCAGCGGCACCGAGCACTTCGAGTTCGCCCGCCGTCAGAACGAGCTGGACATGGACGCGAGGATGATCCTGGACAGGGTGTCCAACGAGATCATCTGGGCGGGCTACATGCCCGTCGGGGGATGGGACAACGACGAGTGGCACCCGATAACCAAGGCCACGGCCGATTCCATGTCGTTCTTCGCCGACCTGGACGAGTCGGCGTCGCTCGAACCCACCGACTACAGGCACATCACCCGGATCAACGACCAGGTGCGGATCACCGACGAGGGAAGCAGGACCCAGAACGTCGGCAACAACGTCACCTCGCTCCAGTACGTCTACCTGGACGAGGGGGGAAGCCAGATCCCGTTCCCCATCGACTCGACCACCCGCGACATGATCAGGCACGTCAGGATCACCCTTATCCTCACGTCCATCCACGGCGACAACGTCCTCCAGACCGTCATGCACACATCGGTCTCCCCCCGGAACCTCGGGGTGAACCACAACATCGACCCGATGTTCTGGCCTCCCGAGCCCATGAGGGGCCTCATCGTCCTCAACGTGGCAGGTGACAGCCTCAACCCCGCGCCCACCGTCGACGAGGACGAGTTCAGCACGAGGCTCCAGTACTGGGGCTACACCGTGCGAGAGCTGACCGACGACCAGCTCATCGGCTACGACTACTCCGAGGTCGACGCCCTCATCCTCAGGCACATCCCCGGCGGATCCCACTACGACGGCGCCTATCCGACGTTCTTCGCAGACCTGCCGGTGCCGACGATCACCCTGTCCGCCCAGGACGCGGTGGACCTCTTCGCGATGGGCACATCCTACGGCGAGATCCAGAACGACCAGATGACGGTCGTGAAGTTCGGCCCGCCGGCCCATTTCACCGGCACCTTCAACGTGTACGAGGCGTTGACGAACGGGTACCAGTCCGTGCTCACCGGCATGTCCCCCGCTGTCGGCGACACTCTCTACCTGACCCCGGGAACCTTCTCCGACTCCTCGGGCGTATACGCCATCAATCTCGAGCTCGTGCCCGACAGCCTGCGCCGCGTTCACTTCAGCGCGTGGCAGAGCCGCAGCTACACCGAGCGCGGGTGGGAGGTCTTCTTCAACATCGTGATGTGGCTCGCGGTGGACGAGGAGGGCTACCTCGGCACGCCCATCACCGCGCTCGAGGACTTCGAGGGCCCGCAGGCCACGGCCCAGGACGTCATCGTCTGGAGCGACGACATAGTCCCCGCCGCGGGAACCGACACGACGCAGATCTTCATCGACCAGTTCACGGGAGGCGCTGCCTCGAACTGGACAATGGCACCCCTCGGGGGCGGGAGGATCGACATCTACAACAACTCCCTCAGGATGGACAGGTCGGCCGTCGGAGCGGAGACGCGGAACCTAGCCAGCCTGGGCCTCGACCTCTCGGCGTTCGACGAGAACGTCGACGACCTCAGGCTGACGTACAGGTCGTACAGCGGCGAGGGAGCCGCCGACTCGGCCGACGGCGTGTTCTTCAGCGACTTCACCGCCACCCAGCTCGCATCCGTCGACTTCGAGACGGGCATCCCCGCGAACGTCACCTTCTCGGGCACCGGAGGCAGGTACAGGCGCCTGAACACGGCGGGCTGGGGAGGCAACGGCTACTTCGTCACGCTGGACGCAAACGTCAGCGGGACCAACGGCTACAGCAGGATGCGGGTCTCCGTGCCGACGGCCGGAGTCTCCGCGGGCGACGCCATCGTGATCTCCTACAGGTTCCACGATCACGGAGACGAGTCGCACAGCGGCGGTGCAAGCAGCTGGCAGGCCGACTACCTGGCATGGAACTCCACGGGGGCCTACACACCTCCGAACCTCCTGTACTATCTCGACCCGGCAAACCTAGCCTGGGACAACAGCAGATGGTACACCAGGACCGCCACCTTTACCATGCCCGCGGTCGTCCCGAACCCCATCTACGTCGTCTTCGGCCAGTACGACAACCAGCAGGCCACCTCCATCAGCGGCAGTGACGGCATCTCGTTCGACGACATCACCGTCACGGCGTACGGCGACAGCACGTACTCGCTGGTCGGAACATGCGCCGGATCTGCCGCCTGGGCGTCGACTTCGATCGACCTCGACCAGGCCGCGAGAAATGCATCCTATCCGTTCGCGGCGAACTACAGGGTCCTGTTCAGCCAGTCCGGCACCGGAGTCATGCCCGGGTCCGGCGGCCGCCTGTGGGACGACGTCGAGGTGACGGCCCTGAGGCCTGGCACCGTCGTCGACGGCTGGCGCCACGGCCGCATGGCCATGAACAGGGTCGACGACTGGAACTGCAAGAGCATCCTGCCGGCCTTCGCCGACTCGTGGGTGAGCCAGGCATCCTCGGGCAGCAACTACAGCAACAACTCCTACTGCTACCTCCAGAGCCCGGCCATATCGGTGCCCGACTGGATAGACGCCCCCGTGTTCGAGTTCAGCCACAGGATGAGCGGAGAATCGGGCAACGGCGACGACGGCGGGTACGTCCAGATCTCGGTCGACGGAGGGGTCTGGACCAACCTCACCGCATCCTCGGGCCTGCTCTACAACTACACTTCCACCACTAACTTCCCAGGGGGCTCCGGGATAGCGATCTTCGGCGGGACGACGATCAGCACACCGAGAACCGAGACGATCTCGCTGGAGGCCTACAAGGGCCGCACAGTGAGGTTCCGCTTCGTGTTCGGATCCGACGGCTCCACGACCAGCACTGGCTGGCTCCTCGACAACTTCCTCGTCCACGGCCAGGCCGTGGGCTACCAGATCGGCTCCGTCCAGTTCCAGGCCCAGACCGTGCCCGCCCCCTGGAACTACCTGTGCGACGTCTACATGTCATCGGGCGCGGACAGCTCGTTCGCCTCGGCGGGCGAGTGGGACAAGGCCTCGATGGTCCAGGTGGGCTCCGCCGTGCCCTTCACCGTGGGCACGGGGGGATGGAACACCCTCGCCCTCCAGAACCCGTTCGTGCTTTCCCCCGGCGAGAACCTCTACCTCAAGATCCAGCAGCTCGACGCCGGCTGGACCGCGAGCGAGATCGAATGGCTCTGCAGCACGGGCGGGGAGATCAGGTGCCGCCAGGCCGAGAGCGACCTGGTCGACCCGGTCCT
>JAKLEF010000012.1 GCA_022703195.1 Candidatus Fermentibacterota bacterium
GAGCAGCCCCATCGCGGTGTCCCTCGCGGCAGGCCCGCCCATCTCGAAGCTCCTCCCGCTGACCTGGCCCAGGATTCCCAGCCGGGCAAGGACGGCTAGCCGGCCCGGCCTGAGGGAGCACCAGCGATACCTCTCGGGATGTGCCAGCACGATCCTCGGGACGGACCTCGAGAGCGTCCAGAGCCTGAGCAGGGCCCCGACCCAGGACATCCCCGCCGGAAGCTCCGCGAGCACCCATCCCGATCCCGGATATGTTGGCATGCGCGAAGCCCGGGCCCTGCCGGGCGATGCATCGAGCAGGACCTCGGCGCCGAACCCGATCCTGATCCCGGGAGCCTCCTCCCGTGCGAAGGCCGCGAACTCGGAGAACCTCCTCTCCCGCCTTGCGGAGCCGTCTCCGGCCATGGAGACGTGCGGGGTGGCGACGAGGGTCAGTGCGCCCTTCGTGGCGGAGGCCGCCTCGTGCAGCATCGCGGCCGACTCCTCCCAGGTCGACGCCCCGTCGTCGATGCCCGGAACGATGTGGCAGTGGATGTCCACGAGCCCGGCGCTCATTCCGCCCCACCGCTCCCGGAGCCCGGGAGGGGCCTCTGGGGTAGGAGGCGGAGCCGCCTCCTACCTCCCCCCTTCACGGCGCGCAGCCTGACGAGCCCGGCCGGGCGCGAGGGTTCGCCGAACGGCTGTATCTCGAAGGCCTCCATGCCGAACGCCCTGCAGGACACCAGCATCTCCTCGAGCGCCTGAGGCCTGTTCACCGTCCTGTACTCCCCGCCCGCCCGGAGAAGGTGCGACGCCGCCCGGGCGAAGAGCGAGCGGGCGACCGGGCCGGCCAGCCTCTCGAGCCGCCTGCGCATCCCCTGCGGCTGCCTGGAACGCCCCACGTCCCCGTAGGGCGGGTTGGACGTGACGAGGTCGGCGATGCCGCCGGCCATGAGGGAGGGCACCTCGGAAACGTCGCAGCAGACCCTGAGGGCTCCTTCGATCCGGCACGAGGAGAGGGCGGCCAGGTCGAGGTCCACCAGGAGCCAGACGGGTCCTTCCGCAGCGGGGACGAATCCGGCCACTCCGCCCGAACCGGCTCCGAGATCGGCGGCGAAAGCGGGCTTAAGGAGCCCGATGCCTTCGGCGAGCGCGGCAGTGTCGGATGTCGGACCGGGAGAGCCCATGTCAGCGGTAGGGTGCCTTGGCCACGCCCCAGGTGCACGCGCCCTCGGGGTACTCCTCGAGGCGGAAGTCCTCCCAGCGGCTGATGTACCAGTAGGAAGACGCGTCCTCGACCATCGTGATCCGGGCCTGGCCGACCGCCGGATTCTCCCATCCGGCGTGCTCGCTCCCCGCGACCACGATCGAGTAGTCCCTCCAGATCACGGCGCTGTCCATCGGGGCGGGAGGATCGGAGTAGCCGGGCACGAGCGAGAAGTATGCCACCACGAGGCTGTCCTCCGGCAGGGAATCGCCCGAGGTCGAAGCGAGGAGGTTGTACACCGACGTGAACTCGGCGTCTAAGTCCCATGCGTCGAAATCGTAGTTCCAGGGGGATCCGCCGTACTCCACCGCATCGGCGGGATCGGCCGTGAAGACGAACGACGTGTCGAGACAGGCGGAATAGATCGTGATGCTCCTCGACTCGAGGCCGATATCCAGGTTGTACATCACCATCGACGGCGAAGTGGGAGGCTGCGTGGGGTCCTGGACCTCCCCGGGGTCCTCGGGCTCCCTTGGGTCGAACAGCGAGCAGCCGGGCGCCTGCAGGAGAACCGCGCAGGCCAGGAGAAGGGATGTGATGCTAGAACAGGTAGTTGAAGCCGACCGAGGCGTTCCAGTAGCTGTCTCTGTCACGGGATGCATACGGATCGATCCCCCGGGTACCATGCTAGAACAGGTAGTTGAAGCCGACCGAGGCGTTCCAGTAGCTGTCTCTGTCACGGGATGCATACGGGTCGACCCCCGAGGTACCATGCTAGAACAGGTAGTTGAAGCCGACCGAGGCGTTCCAGTAGCTGTCTCTGTCATCGGAATAGAAGGTCCTTTTCAGGTTGAGGGAGAGTATGCCCTCCCCGAGGCTCATCCTGGTCCTCAGGCCGAGGTGGTGCAGGTTGTCCTCCTGGGGCTGCAGGAAGGATGCGTCGAGGAATTTCCGCCTCGAGAACTCGTACGAGTAGCTCGGCGTTATGCCGATGCCCGAACCGAGCCTGAACCCGGCGTTCAACGTCACGGTGCTGTTGATGCTCTCCTCAGACCTGCTGAACAGCGAGTTCTCGTAGCTGCCCTGGTCCTGCAGCCTCAGGTTGTGGGAGATGCCCAGCATGGTGGAGTCGGACTGGACCCTCTGGATGGAGAGCCGCGATTCGAGCCTCCTGAACAGCAGGTCGTTACCGGTCGAGCTCTCGGGGAACCTGTAGGTGGTGTAGTCGGCGCTGACGTCGATCGTCTCGTCGATCTCCCAGCCAAGGCCGAGGTCGTACTCGACCCCGGGCGAGAAGCTGTAGGTGGACGAGTTCCTCGAGTTCGCCGAGAAGTCGGACTTGAGGAAGACCGTCTCGAGGTTCTGGCCCTGGACCCTGCCGAGGAGGGTCATCCTGGAAGAGACCGGGACCTCCGCCGAGAGCGAGAGGACCTCGCGGAGCTCGTCCTTGTCGCTGTTGTCCTGGAGAGTGTCCCCGAAGCCCGGCCAGGAGCCCTCGGTGTCGAACCTCGCGAGCTGGATGCTCCGCAGGAAGACTATCCTGGAGTCGCCGGGGAGGTAGGTGACCGTGGCATTCAGCACCCTGGTGTCCCAGACCTCGTAGATGTCGTACAGCTCGTTGTCCGGGAAACCCGTCCTCTTCCTGTCGCTCCTGTCGAACGTCCTGCTGAAGACGATGTCCGACGAGAGGGCGTCCATCATCTGCCACCTGACATGGGCGTCTATGCTCCTCGTCCTCTCGAGCCTGTCCCTGGGGTCCTCGCGGCTGGTGGAATCCTCGTACTCCCAGTACCTGTTGGTCCATGTCCAGTCGGTGCCGAGCTCCAGATCCACCGCGTCGGCGAACTTCGGGAGTGTAAGCGTCGTGGCATGGCTCCAGTCCTGCTGCCTGATGCTGTACGAGGAGTCCGTGTAGGTCGAGAAGATCCTTGCCGCCGCGAGCTGGACGCTCAGCGAGCCGCCCTCGAAGGCCCCGGGGAAGGCGTATCCGAATCTGGCGCCCAGATTGTCGCTGCCGGTGTCGAGCTGCTCGCCCATGACCCTTCCCTCGGTCATGGAGAAGCTCGTGGAGAGCCTGTCGATGAGCGGTTTCTGGACCGTGACGCTGAAGTTCCTCACGCCGCCCTCGTCGTGGGTGTCCAGCGTGCTGTCGCCTGAGATCTGCTCCGAGTCTTTGAAGTGGAAGCCCAGGCCGATCAGCACCGATGCCCAGTCGGCCGGCAGGTACCTGACCTGTCCGGTGGCCGTGTTGTCGACCTGGTCCTGTATCGTGTCGCCGTACCTCTCCTCCAGCGAGATGCTGCGGGAGATCGCGGAGGAGAGCTCGATCCTGTCCTGCGGGTTCCAGCGAAGGGCGGCGTTCCCGGACCTGCCGTCGATGAACCTCTCGAGCTGATAGCTCCTGTCGGCCGTGAACGAGGCGTCGAGGCTCATGCTCACGGTGCTCGAGATAGCCTCGGCGAACGAGAAGGAGTTCAGGAGCTTGCTCGTCTCCTTCACCTGCTCGAGGCCAAGGTTGTAGCCGATGTCGTAGGCAGGCGCGAGAGATGCCAGCGCCAGCAGCAGCAGGAACCCCCTCATCATGCCCCCAGCTCCGCCATCCTCCTGAAGCACTCCGGAGGAAGCTGTTCGGCCCTCAAGCCCGAATCTATGCCGGCCAGTCCGAGGAGGGTAGCAGCCTCCTCCCGCCCCATCGCGGCCGCGAGGTTGTTGAGGATAGTCTTCCTCCTGCGGGAGAACGAGACCGCCACGATCCTCCCGAAGGCGGGGACGAGCGCGGACGGCACCAGCTGGGCCTCCCTGCGCCTGAGCACGAGCACGCGCGACCTGACCGCGGGTTCGGGGAGGAAGTCGCCGGGCTCGGCGTCGAGGAGTGCGGATGCCTCGAAGAAGGGCCACAGGCCCAGGGCGAGCCTGCCGTACTCCTTCGATCCGGGGCCGGCCGCGACCCTGGCGGCCAGCTCGGCCTGGAGCATCACCACGGCCGTGCGGATCGACCCGAATCCGGGTTCGGCCAGCCTGAAGAGGGCCGGCGAGGATATGCCGTAGGGGAGGTTCGCCGCCAGGGCGTCGAACGGGGCACCGGGCAGCGAGGCCGGATCGACTTCGAGGAAGTCGTCCGTGACCACGCGGAGGGGTTTCCCCTCGAAGATGCGCTCCAGACGGGCGGCCATGAGCCTGGAGACCTCGACCGCGGTGACAGGCCGCTCAGGTGAGACCAGGAACTCCGTCAGCGACCCGAGCCCCGGCCCGATCTCGAGGACACTGCCCGCCGGACAGGCCCCGGCTATCCTGACGGCTATCGACTCGTTCACAAGGAAGTTCTGACCGAGGGCGCGGTTCGGCACCATCCCGAGTTCGTCCAGGGCCCTGCGGACCTCTACGGCGTTCATGCCCCTCCCCTCGTGACGAGCGGGAGGCCGAGGCCTTCCGCGACGGCGCGCACCCTCCCCATCTCGACGCCCTCCCAGGCCACCGCGGTGAGTCTGACCCGGGGGCCTGCGGACACGGCCAGCCGCACGAAGGCGAGAAGGCTCTCCCAGGCGCCGGGGACGGACGGCCTGCAGATGCCGCTGTAAGATGCGTCGTCCCAGGCGTTGAGGCTGATGCTCACCGAGTCGAAGAGCCTGACGACCTCCAGGACCTCGTCCTGGCCAAACGAGGAGAGCGCGAGCCCGTTGGTGTTCAGCCTGAGCCGCCAGCCGAGCGACCGTGCCAGGCCGGCAGCGCGGCGCAGGAGGGCGAGCCGCGACGTGGGCTCACCGTAGCCGCAGAACACCATCTCGCTGAGGCCGCGCCGGGGGAGCCGCGAGATGCCCGACAGGACCCTCTCCTCCGAAGGCTCGCCGCCCCCGTGCGCCAGGAGGTATCCCCCGAGGCCGTCCTCGGTGTTCCTGATGCAGAAGCGGCAGGAGTTGCCGCAGATCCCGGTGAGGTTCACGTAGGCCCTCCCGTCCAGCAGGTAGATCACCGAAGGCCGGGCAGAGGCACCCTGCCGGAACGCCCTCTCGCTGTTCGCGGCCAGGATGGAGCAGGCTTCGCCGAATGGCATCCCCCAGGCGGCGGCCACCGCGCGGGCGGTGTGCATCACGAAGGCGGGCTCGCAGGTCCGGCCCCTCACGGGTTCCGGCGACATGAACGGGCTGTCGGTCTCCACCAGTACGGAGCTCCGCGGCAGGGCCGCCAGGGTCTGCCGGAGCGTTTCGCTGCGCCTGAACGTCACAGCGCCGGAAAAGCCGATGAACCATCCCCTCGACGCGGCTTCGAGCGCGGGCCCGTCCGGGCCGGTGTAGCAGTGGAGAACGGCGCCGGGCGGGTCCAGGGCACCGAGGGCCTCCACGATCTCCGCCTCGGCACCCCTGCTGTGGCAGACCAGCGGCAGGTCGAGGTCGGACGCCAGGCCTGCGTGCGATGCCAGGAGTTCGCGCTGCAGTTCGAGGGGCGGAGCCCCCGGCCTCAGTTCGAGCCCCGTCTCGCCTATCGCGCATACCCCCGGCTCGAAGGCGAGCCGTTCGATCTCCTCGAATGGTCCGGGGTCCTCCGCCTCGGCGGGATGGATGCCCACCGCCGCCAGGAGGCCGTGCTCCCGCGCGATGGCGACAGCCTGAGAGCTGGTGCCCCTGTCGATGCCCGGGACGACGATCCATCCCGTCCCCGCCGCCCTGGCGGCTTCGAGGACATCATCCAGCCGTTCCGCGAGTCCCGGGAAGAACAGGTGGCAGTGGGTGTCGGGGGGGTGGGCGTCCGTCAGACGTCCCTCCGGATGACGTCGTCCCTGTGGGGGCCGGTGGAGACGAGGCGCACGGGCGCGCCGCAGAAGCGCTCCACAAATTCGACGTATCGCCTGGCGGGAGGCGGCAGGGCGTCCCACGAGCGCTCTCCGGAGATGTCCTCGGGGAAACCCGGCAGGGTCTCGTACACGGGCCTGCAGGCGGAGAGCCCCCTGCCGAACACTGGCCGGCCGCCAGGAAGGCCTTCGTAGGAGGTGCAAACCCGTATCTCGGGAAAGCCGCCCAGCACGTCCAGCAGGGTGAGTGCGATCTCCGAACAGCCGTTGAGGGCGACCGAGTAGCGCATCAGCACGGCGTCGAGCCAGCCGCAGCGCCGGGGGCGGCCCGTGGTGGCGCCGTACTCCCTTCCCTTCCTCCGGAGCTCCCCGCCGGTGGGGTCGTCCAGCTCGGTGGGGAAGGGGCCTGCACCCACGCGGGTCGAGTAGGCCTTCATCACCCCCGTGACCAGGGCGGGACCTGGACCCAGCCCGAGGCTCTGGAAGGCGGAGGCGGCGGTGCACGAACCGGAGGTGACGAACGGATAGGTGCCGTGGTCGGGATCGAGCAGGGTGCCCTGGGCGCCCTCGGCTATCACGCAGACTCCGTCTGCGAGCATGCCCCTGATGGCGCTCCCGACGTCGGAAGCGAGCCCGGAGAGCTCGAAGGCGGCATCCACGAACTCGGCCGCCTGATTCGCCAGATCGGGCCCGCTTCCCGGCATGCCGGCGGCCTCTTCGAGGAGGGCGTCCGACATCGACTCGAGAGCGCTCCTGTCGGCTGCGTCCTCGAGCCTGATCCCGGTCCTGCCGAATTTCCTCACATATGCCGGGCCGATCCCGCGCCCGGTGGTGCCTATGGCCCGGGAGCCCCTGCGGAGTTCCTCCTCCGCCTCGACGAGCCTGTAGACGGGATGGACGAGATGCGCGGAGCCCGAGACGCGGAGCCTTCCCCTGACCGCATGGCCTGCATCCGAGAGGGCTTCCATCTCGGCGAGCATCGCAACCGGGTCCAGCACGCAGCCCGCGCCTATGAATCCGGCGATGCCGGGCCTCAGCATCCCCGAAGGGACCTGGTGGAGGACCACGGAGCCACCGTCCGTCTTCACGGTATGGCCTGCGTTGGCCCCGCCCGAAAACCTCGCGACGGCGCCGGAGCCGGGGGCCAGGTGGTCCACGACCTTGCCCTTGCCCTCGTCACCCCAGCCCAGGCCTACGACAATCCTCAGCGGCACGTCATCCGACCCTCTGGGGCCTGGCCCTCTTCCGCACCTTGAGCGGCTCGCCGCCGTCCCTGACGCATTCCTCCGTCACCACGAGCTTCTTCACGGTATCGCGCTCCGACGGCAGGTTGTACATCGATTCCAGGAGGATGCGCTCCATGATCGCCCTGAGGCCCCTCGCCCCGCTCTCGGTCTTCCTCGCGAGGCGGGCCACCTCGTGTAGGGCGGCATCCCGGAACTCCAGCTCGACCCCCTCGATCCGGAAGAAGTAGGAGTACTGCTTCACCAGGGCGTTGCGCGGCTCGGTGAGGACCCTCACCAGTGCATCCTCGTCCAGGTCTTCCAGCGCGACCGTCACCGGCAGACGGCCCACCAGCTCGGGGATTATCCCGAACCTGACCAGGTCGTGGGGCTCGACCTGATCCAGAGCCGTCCCGGGGCGGGCCTGGGCCGCACCCGCCCTGCGGGCGTCCTCCGCTCCGAAACCTATGCTTTTGCGCGACAGTCTCTTCTCGACGATGTCCGAGAGCCCGTGGAACGAACCCCCGCAGATGAAGAGGATGTTGGTGGTGTCTATCGCGATGTTCTCCTGGTAGGGGTGCTTGCGCCCGCCCTGGGGCGGGACGCTGGCCACGGTGCCCTCGAGTATCTTGAGGAGGGCCTGCTGCACCCCTTCGCCCGACACGTCCCTGGTGATCGAGGCGTTCTCGGACTTGCGCGAGATCTTGTCGATCTCGTCGATGTAGATGATGCCCTGCTGGGCTCTCCTGACATCCATCCCCGTCACGTGGAGGAGCCTGAGCAGTATGTTCTCGACATCCTCGCCCACGTAGCCGGCCTCGGTGAGGGTGGTTGCGTCGGCTATCGCGAACGGGACGTCGAGTATGCGGGCAAGCGTCCTGGCAAGCAGGGTCTTGCCCACCCCGGTCGGACCGAGGAGAAGGATGTTGCTCTTCTCGATCTCGACGCCGGCGCCGGGGTCCTCGGTCGCCCTGAGCCTCTTGTAGTGGTTGTAGACCGCGACGGAGAGGACCCTCTTGGCCTTCTCCTGCCCGATGACCCACTCGTCGAGCCTGCGCTTGATCTCGTCTGGAGGGGGCACGGGCTTCTCGGCGACCGGGGGGGTCTCCGCAGGCACCGCCTGGTCGTTCTCTTCCAAAAGTTCCGAGCAGTAGCGTATGCACTCGTCGCATATGCTGACCCCCGGGCCCTGGATGATCCTGTTGACCTGTCCGGCGGTCCTGTTGCAGAACGAGCACTTGCCGGGCCTGGCCATCACTGCCTCTTGGAGTTGAGGATGTTGTCGACGAGACCGTATCCAACCGCCTCGCCCGCATCCATCCAGAAGTTCCTGTCGGTGTCGATCTCGATCTTCTCGAGAGGCTGTCCGGTGTGGTCGGCCAGGATGCGGTTCAGCTCGTGGCGTGTCTTGATGATCTCGCGCGCCTCGATCTCGATGTCGCTGGCCTGCCCCTGCACGCCGCCCATCGGCTGGTGGAGCATCACCCTGGCGTGCGGGAGGATGTTCCGCTTGCCCGCTGCGCCGGCCGAGAGCAGCACGGCGGCCATGCTGGCCGCGGAGCCGAGGCAGAACGTGGCCACGTCGGGCTTGATGAAGTTCATCGTGTCGTAGATGGCGAGGCCGGAGGAGACGATGCCCCCGGGGCTGTTGATGTACATGTTGATGTCGCGCTCGGGGTCCTCGCCGGCGAGGAAGAGGAGCTGCGCCACCACCACGCTCGCGCTGGCGTTGGTGATGACGTCGCCCACGAACACGATCCGCTCCTTCAGGAGCCTGGAATAGATGTCGTAGGACCTCTCGGTATTGCCAACCCGCTCGACTACAAACGGGATGATCGACATGTCTGGTCTCCCTTCAGTCCGCAGGGACGGGTGGCTCGCATTCCCTCCAGGACCAGCCCTGGCCCTGCCCGCCTTCCTCCGTCGGCTGCGGCGCGGGAGCCGCATCGCGGATGCCGGCCTTCGAGAGAATGTACTCCATGGTCCGGCGGTTCCTTATCCTGTCGACGGCCGACGAGCGGGACCCGGTGCCGGCGGTCTCCTTCGCGATCTCCTCCTCGGACGGGCCGATCGACTCCCTGATGCCGATGGCGCGGAGGACGAGGAATTCGCGGACCTTCCTCGCGGCTATCTCCCTCAGGGCCTTGTCGGTCTCCTCGTCGCGGCCGCCCTCGAGGTTCTTCGCCAGATCCTCGGTGAGGTTCTCCACCATGTACGCAGGGGGCTCGAACGTCATCCCGGAGAGAATCCTCTCCAGAGCCTGCGACTCCAGCATCTCCTGCCTGTCGATCCTCCAGCGGGCCTCCGCCCTTTCGCGGATCGAAGCCCTGAACTCCTCGAGGGTCTGGAACCCGCCGGCCTTCTTCGCCAGTTCGTCGTCCAGCTCCGGCAGCACGGGCTCCCGCACCTCGGCGATCTCGAACCTCGTGGGCTTGCCGTTCTCCGCTCCCTCGACCGCCGCATCGAACTCGATCCGGGCAGTGAAGGAGTCGCCCGGGGAACGTCCGGTCAGCAGCGCGTCGAGCCCGGCGCCGAGATCGGCCCTTCCGATGCGGAGTGCCATCTTCTCGGGCTCCCTGGCGTCGCCCGGGCGGCTCGCGTCCACCAGGACGAGGTCGAGGTCCTGCGAGGGCCTGTCCACCTTCCGGTAGTCGACCAGCTTCCAGCGCAGGGCCTCAAGAGTCCTGTCCACGGCTTCGCCGGCATCGAACACCGGCAGTTCCAGCTCGAGGCGGTCATAGCCTTCGGGGGCATCGAGCTCGAAGAGCGTGAAGGTCTGCTCGAAGACATAGTCCTCGTGCTCGACGGGCAGAGCATCGCTCCCTGCCGCGTCGCGCCCGGAGAGGACCCAGTCCTGCTCGTCCAGCAGGGAGGCTACGAGGGCCTCCCTGAGGTCGTCGGCCACCTCGGCCCTGACCAGGTTGCCGAACCTGCCGTCTATCATGCTCCTCGGGATGTGGCCGGGCCTGAAGCCGGGGATCTTGAGCTCCCTGTTTATCTTCGTCCTGACCTTGGCGAAGAGGGAGTCGACCATGCCGCTATCGGCCGTGAAACGCACGACGGCCGAGCCGCCGGACCTGCTGATGATTTCGTGACCCATTGCTCCCGTTTCTGTTTGCTGGTGCGAGAGGGGGGACTCGAACCCCCACAGGTTGCCCTACCAGATCCTAAATCTGGCGCGTCTGCCAGTTCCGCCACTCTCGCGTCGGGGGGCGGACAAGCAACAATTATCCGAAACCGGGGGGCTCCGGTAAAGCGCGGGACAGGCGTATCACTTCTGGAGGGCGGCTTCGGCCAGCCTGGCCTCCTCGGAATCCGGGTAGTCCGCGAGGATCGTCTCCAGGAGCCTGTCCCTGTCGGATTCCGCCCCGTGCGCCCCGTAGATGGCGGCGGCCCTCGAGAGCGCAGCCGGCGCCCTCTCGGAATCGGGGAACATGATGGACAGGGCCACGAGCTCCTCGATCGCCATGTGGGCCAGGGAGAGGCCCTCGTGGCACAGGGCGGCGTAGTACAGGGCATCGTCGGCCAGCGCCCCGCCGGGGCCTGCCGCGAGGATCGACTGGAACCCCTCGGCCGCGGTCGCGTAGCTCCTCTGCTGGTACTGGAGATAGGCCTCGTCGAAGGCCAGCTGCTCGGATCGCGAAGTGGAGTCGCCGGGAGCGGCGTAGGAGCTGCCGGAACCCATCCGGCCCAGGAGGGATTCCATCTCGGCGGTGAGCTCGGCCATCTGCTCGACCAGTTCCGTGGCCCTGCTGCCCGACTGGGCCTGCAGCCCCCTCAGGAGCGACTCGTGCGTGCCCATCACCGTACGCATCGAGTCGAGCGTGGTTTCGACCCGCTCCTGACCAGCCTCCATCCTCTCCACCCTGCCGGGCATGTCGACGAACTGACCGCCCCAGCAGCCGCACAGGACGGCGAGAGCCGCGACGGCTGACAGCCTTGCCGGCGTCATTCCGGGAGCGCCCGGAAGTGGGCCCTGCGGTTCTGGGCCCACGAGGCCTCGTCGGAACCGGTGACGAAGGGCCTCTCCTTGCCGTAGCTCACGTACTGGAGACGCGAGGAGTCGACACCGTAGTTGACCAGGAAGTCCCTGACCATGATGGCGCGGCGCTCGCCCAGGGCGAGGTTGTAGTCGATCGTGCCGCGCTCGTCGCAGTGGCCCTCGATGAGGACCTTGAAGCCGGGATTGGACATCAGATAGGCGGCGTCCTGCATCAGGGCCTCGGTGGCGGCCTGCGTGAGCTCGTTCGAGTCGTACTCGAAGAAGACGTCCCTCAGGTTCGCCTGGTGGGTGTCGAGCCAGCTCAGGTCGGTCACCAGCGTATCGGTGTCCCAGACGCCGTAGTCGAGGGTGTCGGGCGTGAAGACGATGGTCGAGTCGGACCCGTCGTCGGTGTCCCTGCGGCAGCCGGACGTCCCCGGCACCAGGACGGCCGCGATGAGCAGCACAGGGAGCAGAACGGACGCCTTCCTCCAGAACATGCGATCCCCCTTCAGTCGGCGGCCTGGGACGCCCGCGCGGGCGACCAGGTCGGACAGTAGCATTCCCCGGAATCCGTGAGCCGCTTCACGGCGAGGCTGTTGAGTTCCACGACGTACACGGCCCTGCGGCCGTCCATGTTGCTCGAGAAGGCCAGGTGGCGCCCGGTGGGCCCCCATGCGGGATCTTCGTTGAGGGAGCCCTCGAAGGTCACCTGCCTGACTTCGCTCCCGTCCGCGCGGCAGACGAAGATGTGTATGGCGCCGCCAGCCCTCGCGGCATAGGCTATCTGGTCTCCGCGGGGGGACCAGGCGGGGCTGTCGCAGTAGCCGTGGGCGTAGTTCAGCCTCGCGGCGCCGGACCCGGTGATGTCCATGACGTAGATCTGGGGAGAGCCGGCCCTGTCGCTCGTGAACGCCACCTGCTGCCCTGTCGGTGACACCGCGGGCGATGTCTCGATCGAGCTTCGCGCAGTGAGCCTGGAAACGGAGCCGCTGCCAGTGGAGTACAGGAATATCTCGGCGTTCCCCTCCGCGCTCGCCGAGATCGCGATGGAAGCGCCATCGGGCGTCCAGCACGGGGTGGTGTTGAGGCCCTGCCGGGAGAGCAGCCTCCTCGCCCTTGCCTCCGCGACATCGTATGCGTACAGGTCTCCGTTGTCGGAGCGGAAGGATGTGAAGGCTATGGTCGATCCGTCGGGGCTCCAAGCGGGGGTCGTGATGACCGACGTGTCGCGGAGCAGCGCCGAGTAGCCGCGCGGGTCGAATCCTCTGCAGGCCAGGGCGTATCCGTCGGACGTGCGCAGCACGAATGCGATCCGGCAGCTCGCTATGCCGTCCTCGCCGGTCAGGGCGAAGACCGCGTCGTCGGCGAGGGCGTGGATCATCGTGTAAAGATCGTTCGAGGAGGCTGTGTACTCGCGGGTCAGGATGACTTCACCGCCGGCCGTGACGTCTGCGGTTATCCTGAGCCGCGATCCGTTCTCCTCTATCCTGGCCGAGATCCCGGCGTCCGCATCCCGCGAGGTGATGAGGAGGCCCGAGAAGTCGATGTCCGCCTCGAGCTGCTCGAGGGCCGGGCGGGTATAGTCGCGGTCGCCCTCCATGGTGACGCTTACCGGCAGGCAGTCCGAGCCGATGGGGGTCATCGGCAGGAAGTCGCCCGCGAATGCGGCGGCTGAGAGGGCGAGGAGCGCGGCCGGTCGAACCATGGGGTGGATTCCTCTCGTCTTCATTGCTCTCCGGAAAGCCCCAGGAACTCGATCCTGAGGACGGCGGGAGAGGTCCTGCCGGGCGGGAAGGGCGGCATCTGCGCCATCGCAAGCGCATGCTCGACAGCCCTGTCGAACACGTCCACGCCGCTCGTCCTGAGCGTCTCCACCTCCATGGAGCCGCCGGGGCCGACGGTTATCTCGATCCTGTAGCTCTGCTCGGGCACGGCGGAGGTCCGGAAGTTCCTCCTGATCGCGGCGAAAACCCTTCCCTCGTAGGTGGCGGGGCCCGGAGCGCCCCCGCCGGGTTCTCCTGCCGCATCCACCGCGATATAGCCGCTGGCGGCCCCGGAGGTTTCCACCTGGTGCGCCTGGCTGCCGGGATCCTGGATCTGGTCTTCGGGAGGGTTGGCGACATGGACGGGATTCTCATCCTCCGGGACGTCCTCGGTGACGTCCTCGACGGGGACGGTGTCCTCCGGGTCGACGGGTTCGACCTCGTCCTCCTGGAGTTCCGGGGGAACGTCCTCGGAGGCCTGTTCGACGTCTTCCGAGGGCGGTTCATCGACCTGCTCCGCTGCCGGGCCGGGCTCCCCGACGGTGACGACGCTCACCATCACTGCGTCGCCTCCTCCGAGAGGATCGGGGTGTCCGGAGAATCCCTGCACGATGAGCAGGATCAGGATCACCCCGGCATGCCCGAGGGACGACACGAGAAGCGCCCGCGCGTTCACCGCCCGCCCTCCGCGGCGGCTTCCTGGACGAGGCCCACGGTCTCGTAACCGCCCCTCCTGAGTTCGGAGAGGGTGGCCGCCACAGCTTCGTACCTGACGGCGCGGTCGGCCCTGACGAAGGCCTCCGTCCGGCCGGAGGCGAGGGCCGCCTCGGCCAGGGGTGAGAGTTCGGCCATGGACAGGGGCTCGCCGGAGACGGAGAGGTTGCCGAGCGAATCGAGCTCGACCACGAGCGAGGTCCCGGGGTCGAGGCGCTGGATTATCCTTCCCTGGTCGCTCGAAGGGGGCCTTATGTCGACGCTCCGGTGCATGACGGGCCCGGCGAGCATGAAGACGACCAGAAGGGTCATCGTCACGTCGACCAGGTTGGTGATGTTGATCGACGAGAACTGGCTGTAGCGGGTCCTGATCACAGGGAGCCCCGTCTGCAGACATCGACGAGTTCGGAGAGGAACCTGTCCATGTCGCCGGCCAGCGAGTTGATCCTGCCCACCACGAAGTTGTGGAATATGTTGGCGGGTATGGCCGCCAGGAGGCCCGCGACCGTCGTGGTGAGAGCGTTCGCAACGCCCGAGCCGATGACGCTGAGATCTGCGGTGCCGGTCTCCTTCATGCCTATGAAGCTCGTCAGGATGCCCCAGACCGTCCCGAGGAGGCCGAGGAGCGGCGAGATCGACGTCACTGTGGCAAGGAAGCCGATGTTCCTCTCGCGTTCGGAGAGATCCTCGCCGGCCTCGCGCTCCAGCGCGGAACGGAGCAGGCCGGCTTCATCGGCATCGAGCGATCCCGTCCTGCCCGAGTCGGAACGCCTCTGCAGGAACCGCCCCGCCTCGGCGTACATCCTCGCAAGGGGCCCGATCTCCCTGCTGCGGCTCCAGAAGTCGTTCCCGGGGGGCTTTCCCGTCGTCCTCAGGGCGTCCATGAAGAGCCTGGACGACCCCAGCACCTTCCTGAACTCCCTGAGCTTGGCTATGGCCACCGCCCAGGAGCCTATCGAGAGGATAAGGATGACGATGAGGATGACGCTCGTTACGAAATCCGACTGGCCGAGGACTTCGAAGACCTCACGCATCTGATCTCCCCCCGGCCTGTACGGCAACGGCCTCGATCTCGACCAGGGCGCCGAGCGGGAGGGCCTTCACGGCGAAGGCCGCCCTGGCCGGGTATGGCTCCTCGAAGTATCCGGCATACACGGAGTTGACCGCGGGGAAGTCGGCCATGTCGGCCAGCAGGACGGTCGTCCTGGCCACGTCGGACAGGGAGAGCCCCCCGGCTGCCAGGACTGCCCGGATGTTCTCGAGGGCGCGCGAGGCCTGGGCCTCCACCCCCTCCACCAGCCGGCCCGTCACGGGGTCGATCCCGAGCTGGCCGGAGACGAAAGTGATGCCGCCGGCTGCGGCTGCCTGGCTGTACGGGCCGACAGGCATGGGAGCCGTATCGGTACGGATGCCCCGGGGTCTCAAATCTGGCCCTCCCTCGTGTGTGATTCCCGTCAGGACGATTATACATACTCGCGGCCGGAGTTGTTCCGTCAGCTGTCACGGCTGCGGAGACCGCGGGGGATCCTCGTGAGGGAAGCCCGCATTCCCGCCGTCCTCACGGTCTGTTCTTCGGGGCGGTCGGCTGTTCCCGACCGGCTTCGTGCGTTATATTTGTTGCTGAAAACCACAAACGGAAGGCGGTGCCTGATGAAGAAGGACGACACCTTCGTCTGCGGGCAGTGCGGCATGGAGATCACGGTCTCCAAGTCCTGCGACTGCGGCGACACCTGCGCGACGTTCACCTGCTGCGGCCAGGCGATGCAGAAGAAGGAGCCCAAGAAGGGCTGCTGCTGCTGCTGCGGCTGAGTAACTGATCCCCGGACGGGGCGGGGGCCCGGTCTCCCGCCCCTCCCCGCCCTCACCAGAACGCTTTTAACTCCTTTAACTTTCTCCAGCGCTCCGCGCGATCGATCCTCCCATACAGCTACTCATGCCTGCAACATCCGATTCCATGGAGGCGATCCGTCCTCATATCAACATCTCATCCATGTGGTTACCATAGACCACATGACATATCTCAGCGTTAATAGAAGCTCATTATTGCGATTGTATACATATCCGTGAACCAGATCACAGGTTATAAGGTTGCTGCGCAATGGGATGCTGCTGCATTTCAACAATGTGAAACCAGGAATCGGCCGGGTCGGAAAGGCGCCGCCCTCAGCGCCTGCCGGCGAGGACCCTAGAGGCGAGGATCAGGATCACCGCGAACAGGACCAGGCGGGGTACAAGCACGAGCGAGGCCACCCAGGAGACTATCGAGACCGCCATGGCTCCCAGGATGATGACGAGGCCCTCGAGGCAGCACATGACGCCTAGAGCAGGCCCGCCAGCCTGACCAGTTCGGGGTCGATCTCCTTCCTGAACGTCCAGGAGTCGGCCAGGGGATGGCGGACTATCCTGCGGGCGATCTCGCCCACCATGCACGGCGCCGCACCTTCGCAGAGAGCATCGACGGCCGCCCAGCCAAGCTTTGAGGCCAGGACCCTGTCCGACGTGGTCGGAGAGCCGCCCCTCTGGACGTGTCCGAGGACGGTGACCTGGCATTCGATGCCGTGGTCCGCCTTCAGTCTGGCCGCCACGGCGCGCGCACCGCCGTCCTCGTCGCCTTCCGCGCATACGAGGATGCTCGATCTGCGCCCCTCGTCCCTGCGCCTGCGGATCATCGCCGCCAGAGCGTCGACGTCCGTGTGCGTCTCGGGGAGGAGTATCGCCTCGGCGCCAGAGCCCA
>JAKLEF010000120.1 GCA_022703195.1 Candidatus Fermentibacterota bacterium
AAAAGAGGTCGAGGAACCTCTCCGTCTCGGGCGATGCGAGCTCCTCGTCGAGCTTGGTGGCATCCACGATCAGGCAGGCCGCGTCCATCCAGCCGAGGATCTCGAGCCCAAGGGCAGTCCGGAGGGGCGGCGTGTCGATGATGCAGACCTGTCCCCCGGACCCCGGATCGTGGCATACCCCGGACAGGGGCAGCCGGGTCGTTCCCCGCCCCTGTGTGACCGGAGAGATCGTCCTCCCGATGAGGCTGTTGAAGAGAGACGACTTGCCGGAGTTCGCCCCGCCCGCCAGGACGAGATAGCCTGCATGGACCCTGCCCGGGAAGCAGTACGTCAAGGCTGGCCGCCGGAATCGCCCAGCGTGCCCAGGAACGCGAAGAAATCGCCCGAGGCGGTGCCGAAGAAGACCGAACCGTTGGCGATGATCGGGGCGGTGCCCGCATAGCCGCCCATCTCCATGCTCGACTCCAGGGCGCCCGTGGCGGCGTCGAGTATGTGGAACCGCCTGTCGTCGCAGCAGACGTAGACTTTCTCGTCTCCCACCGCCGGAGGAACCTGGACCCAGTTCTCGAGCCCTGTCTCCCACAGCAGGGCGCCCCCGTCTTCGGAAAGGCACACGACCCTGCTGTCGCAGGTGCCGGCGAAAACTCGTCCTCCCGCGACTACCGGCCTGGAAACCACGGTCCTCACGGACATAGAGGTGAGGTCGGTCTCCCACACCACCGCCCCGGAGGAGAGGTCCAGGCTCCTCACGACCCCGTCGGCGAAGCCGACGTAGACCGATCCGCCGGAAACGGAGGGAGCCGAGGCCTGGGCCGGGAAGTCGCGCCTCCAGATCTCCTCGCCCCCGGCGCCGTAGGTGCACACGATCCCGTCCTCGGTGGTGAAGACGGCGACGGTGTCTGCCATGACCGGACCGAGCACGACGCCGCCCGGCGACGCAGACCACTCGAGGTCACCGGTGCGCGCGTCCAGCGCGGCGATCGAACCGGCGGAGTTGCCGGTCACCACGATCGAGTCGCCGATGATCCCTGTCGACGCGAAGAGATGGTATCCGAGGCCTGTCTTCCAGACAAGGGCTCCGGTCGAACGGTCGAGGGCGTAGGCATATCCGTCCTGCCCGCCGAAGAAGACTGTCGTGGCGCTGACGGCCGCCTCGCCGTTCAGGCCGCACGAGGTCCCGAACGACCAGAGCACCGCGCCGTCTGTGGCGTCTACCGCTCGGAAGGTGCCGTCGCTCCCACCGAAGTAGAGAGTGCTGCCGCAGAGGGCGGGGGCCGCGAAGAACTCCAGACCGGTATGGATCCTCCAGAGCGTGTCCAGGGGGGCCTGGATGTCGGGGCCCCAGACGCCCCGGCCGGCCGGGTCGTTGCGGGGCTGGGCCCAGGTGGAGGGGATCTCGTCCCTGATGGAATCCGGTATGACCGGCACCGTGATGGTGCCCTGCGCCTGGCCGGGCTCTTCCGGGCGTCCGGCGCGGGATCCCCTGAAGGCGAGGATGGCGACGACGGCCAGGCCGGCCGCGCCGAGCACGGCCCACAGCGGCCCGAACCGCGAGGACAGCAGCCTGCCCGCCAGGGTTTCCGACCGGATCGTCACTCTCCCCTCCCTCACTCAGTAGATGAGGACGGGCGCACCGACGGGGAGGGTCCTGTACAGGGCCTCCAGATCGGCGCTGCCCAGCCGTATGCAGCCGTGGCTCACGTTGTTGCCCCTTCCGGTTCCGTAGTGCAGGAGCACGCCGCCTCCGAGGTCGATCTTGTAGGATCCGAGCACGCCAGGCACCTGCCTGACGTAGAGCCTCTCGGACGCATCGAGGGAGTCGTTGTAGAAGGATATCTGCTCGGCGTAGGTCAGATCCTGCGGGAGCATGACGACCTGGCCGGGGTCCGGCGGCTGCATGTTCTGCTCGAGCCAGAACCAGTCCGGCCTGAACCAGTAGGGGTTGGTGCCGTTCCCGAGGACGTACCTGAGCCCGCGCGGCGTGCTGAAGTCCCAGGATTCGCCGGTGCCGTTGGAGGTCCATCCCTTGCCGGTTCCGCAGTAGCCGGATCGGACGAGCAGGTCTCCCCTTCTCAGGTGGAACCTGTTCTGGCCCGTGTCGATGATCAGGTAGTAGTCGGGATAGACTGCCGCCGTGCTGTCCGCCGCGATGCGCAGGCGGAGGGACAGGGCGAGGTCCCTGTAGTAGTCTAGCGAGTCGCGGGATGCTCCTATGCTGGAGTCGGCCGAGACCAGGGTATCCATCAGCGCTATGGCCTCGCGTGCCTCGGCCAGCACATCCGAGCTCCTCCGCCTTTCGGATCCCAGAGTGATCGACATGGCCAGCAGGGCCGCCAGGCTGGCGGCCAGGCATGACCCGAGCACGAGAGTCGTGTTGCCGGGTGCTTTCAAGGACAATCCCTCCGGGCTATATGACTGGATCCGGGACCAGGTTGAGCTGGGTCTGCCAGCTCGCGGGCCTGCCCCTGACGTCTATGTGGACGAACGGGCCGTGCTGCGGTGTCCAGCGGTAGGCAGAGGCCCCGCCGACGGAAACGCCGCCGGATGCCTCGATCCACCTCACGATGTCCACCGCGTGTTCGCCGTCCGAAACGTCTATCCTCTTGTTCCTGTCGATGTCGTCCATCAGGCCGTTGGGCGGGAATCCCTCGAGCCATACGTCTGCGGCGGTGCCGTAGAGGTGCGCGCTGAAATCGGTCTCGTTGCCTATCGACCTGTTGTAGTCGGGAGTCCTGTAGCCGCTCATGACGTTCATGTCCACAGGCTCCGGGTACTCGCGCCCCACGGCATCTATCAGGGCCTCGAGCTTGTCGACCAGCCTCAGGTCGAGGGCTAAGTACTGCGGATAGGCGCCCTCGGTATGCCCGAGGAACTCGCCCAGCGTGAAATGGCTCGACAGCCGGACTCCGCCTCCGTTCGCACCGAGCTCGACGAAGCTCTCGGGGTTGTCGCCGCGCGAGCTGCCGTCGCCGTACAGCCCGACCGGGTACGAATTGAGCGTCGGGGTCCTCCATCTCGAGGCGTCTACCACCACGATGACCGCATATTCCTGCACCGCTTCGCCGGAGGCCAGCGTGAGCCTGAAGGTGCCGTGGCTCCGCGGCGCCGTCCAGGTCGCCGAGACGCCTTCCGAGGACGATGGCTCACCCGCCGAGAAGGTCCAGGTGCAGGGCACGGCCGTCGAGAGGTCGAGCGTCTCGCCGGGATGGCACATCAGCGACATCCTCGAACCGGGCAGCATGCTCCCGTCGACCCCGAGGCCGATCAGGGCCGGACCCGGGTCGGGATCGCTCGAGGTCGAGAAGACGAGGAGCCAGGCGAGGCATGCTAGAGTCATCCCTGATTCCCTCCGGATTTCCGCCGGTGCTGAATATAACTACGCCGGGCCGTCGGGAATACGGCTCTTCACGATCCTGCCGTCGATCCTGATCCTGCAGCCGAGATGGAGTCTCACGGCCTCCGGGAGGATCCTGTGCTCCTCCTGCAGGATGCGCTCGGCGAGCGAGTCGGCCGTGTCGCTACCCAGTACGGGCACCGCGGCCTGGAGCACGATCGGGCCGGTGTCTGTGCCGGAATCCACATAGTGCACGGTACAGCCGCTCACCTTCACACCGTGGGCGACGGCCTGGGCCTGGGCGTGCAGGCCCGGGAAGGCCGGCAGCAGCGAGGGATGGATGTTGAGGATGCGCCCGGCGAAGGATTCGAGAAGGGCACCGCCCAGGACCCTCATGAATCCGGCGAGGCAGACCAGGTCGACGGACTTCGACACCAGAAGGTCGGCCAGCGACTTCTCCGCCTCAGGAGATACGCGCGATCTCCCCGGCCCCGGGTCGAACGGGATCGATTCGACGCCCAGCCTCCTGGCCTTCAGCATGGCGCCCGACGAGGGGTTGTCGGAGGCCAGCAGCACGACCGATGCGCCTCCCAGGTCTGATGTGCAGAGTGCTTCGAAATTGCTCCCCCGCCCCGAGGCGAGGACGGCTATCCTTCCGGCAGAGTTCACGATCCCCTCCCGTCTCCATCCTGCGGCGCCCACGGAGGGCCGTCGGAGAAGACCCATACGACCCCGTAGGACATTCTCCTGTCGTCATCGTCGAATGCGTCCTCCAGGGCGCCCACCAGCGAGAAGCCGAGGATGCTCAGCGAGATGCACGCGTCGGCCGACGTGCTCTCCACCTTCCCCGAACCGTCGCCCGGATCGGACTGCAGGGCTACCAGCCTGCCCCCGAGGGTGATGCGTCCGTTCCCTCCGAAGCCGAACCCGGGGAAGGCCGATACGGAAGCCCTGAGGAGGCTGTCCGACACGAAGCCCGAAAGCCCCAGCCAGGCCGGCCAGGTGATGTGCGCACCGGCGGAGGCATCGCTCCCGTCGTGGAAGAACTCGGCGCCTGCCGGGCCCCACCCGGCGGTGGCGAGGAAGCCGGAGACCCCTCCGGGGACGCTGCAGAACCCTGCGCCGATAGCGGGGCCCCCGGGGATCCTGCAGAGCAGCCCCGCCGTGCCTGCGAACCCTGTCTCTCCCGAGTCCGACGACATGTCACCCCTGGCGATCAGCGTCGCGGGTCCGGCATCGAAGGAGGATCTGAGATGGGCTTCCGCGTGAGTCAGGGAGTCCCATGCCGAAAGCCCGGCCGCCGACTCGAGGGTCAGCCTACCCAGGGAGGCCGATGCGGCCGCGGAGGGCTCGGCCAGCCTCTCGCCCTCGACGGGCGATGCAAGGAAGCAGCCGGCAGAAAACGTAGGCCTGCGGTACGAGAAGCCTGCCGAGTAGCCGTCGCCGCCGCCCGCTCCCTGCCAGAGGAAGCCAGTCGCGGACAGGGGCCCCCGTTCGAGCCCGAGGAGCTGTGTCGATATCGTGTCCTCGCGGCCCAGTGAAGCGCTCACGCCCATCCCGAGAGGCAGCGGTCTCTGCAGGAATCCGGAGTACCTGTTCCTGCCGACGGTGTTCTCGAGGAGACCCACCGAACTCCTGTAGCTGCTGTCGGGAATGCCGGGCGTCGAGAACTCGGCCGTCCAGCCTCCGCCTCCCCAGACGCCCGCCTCGAGAGGGCTGAGTATCTCCAGATGCTCGAAGGAGCCCCAGGGCGGCAGGGGCACACCCGGACCTCCGCAGAGCAGGAGCGGTCTGCCGTCGACCGTAGTCCGCACGTCGAGCCCGGCCATGAACGGCAGCTCGGACCATTCGAGCATGATCCCGGTCTCGAGCAGGTCGAGGGGTGACGCCTCGAAGGAGGCCAGGCAGGAGATCGCCAGGATCGCCTGGATCACTGCCAGCCCGGCCGGCCCATGCCCGCGAAGGTGAGCTGCTTGCCCCGCTCGACTCCCGGCTGGTCGAGCGGATCGATTCCCAGTGCGAGCCCCGTGAGCACCGTGGCGATCTCCATGGATGCGAGAAGCGCACCCACGGCTTTCTCCGAAGGCGATTCGCCGGCGTGGAGCCTGCATACGGGGAGCCCGCGCTCCGCGAGGGCGGCCGAGGTGGCTGAGGACTCGGCCCGCCTGAGCTCGTCCAGAGTCCTCCCCGTGAGCCATTCCGCCGAGGGGTATCCCTCGAAGCCCCCGGGCAGGGGCGGAGATGGCTCGGTCATGTCCAGGAAGGTGAAGAACTTGTCGGCGGGGCCCTCCATGAAGAGCTGAACGAGCGAATGCTGATCGGCCGGCCCCCGGCATGCCAGGGGAGTCTGGCCCAGACCGGCGCCGCCCCCGGGCCTCCTCTTGCCCAGGCTCTCGGCCCAGAGCTGAGAGAACCAGAGCGCCATGTCGAAGAACCTGTCGCTGTAGGCAAAGAACACATGGACCGGATGGCTCTCGAAGAAGGCCAGCCAGCAGGCCGCCAGGCGCCCGGCCAGGCTTTCCGCGCCCTTCAGGTCGAAATCACGGATCACATCCGCGGCACCGTCGAGCAGGGCCGGGATGTCCAGACCGGCGAAGGCGGCAGGGAGCAGCCCCGCCGGGGAGAGCACGCTGTAGCGGCCGCCGACCGACGGAGGTATAGGGAGGGAGGCCCATCGCCTGTCGTCGGCCAGCTTCCTGAGATCGCCCCTGGAAGGATCGGTGACTGCCACGGTGCGCCGGTCGCGGATGCCTTCCGGGAGCCACGGGTACAGCGAAAGGAGGACCGACATGGTCTCGGCCGTGGACCCCGACTTCGTGACCACGACCAGCAGGGTCCTGGCCGGGTCGCAGGCTTCCTTCACCGCATCCACGGTGCGGTGATCGGGCGAGTCGACCAGGCGGATGCGGGGGCCGC
>JAKLEF010000121.1 GCA_022703195.1 Candidatus Fermentibacterota bacterium
TGGTGGGCCTGCTCGAACTGCTGGGCGGCATTGCCATCGCCATCGGCTTCCATGCCCGCTGGGCGGCGCTGGCACTGGGCCTGTTCACGGTGGCCGCAAGCCTGCTGTTCCACAAGTTCTGGGCCGTGGCCCCCGACCAGGCCATGCTCCGCACCAGCTACATGGCCACCCACACCGACGAGATGATCGACCGGGCCCTCGAGGTCTTCGAGCGAGTGGGCCGCAGGTTCGGCCTGATAGGCTGACGGCAGACCCGGGATGCCCCTCAGGATAGATCCCGTCGAGGGAAGGGGCTTCAGGGAGTTCGTGGAGCTCCCGTTCCGGCTGTACGAGGGCGATCCCCTCTGGGTGGCCCCGGTCCGGAGCATGCAGCGCGGCATGCTCGACCCCTCCCGCGGGCATCCCTTCCACCAGCATGGCGAGACCGCATGCTTCCTTGCCAGGGAATCCTCGGGAAAGCCCGTCGGGCGCATCTGCGCCATCGTCAACCGGGCCCACAACGAATTCCATCACGACAGGACCGGCTTCTTCGGCTTCCTCGAGGCCGTGGACGACCAGGAGGTCTTCGATGCCCTGCTGGAGACCGCATCCGCCTGGCTCCGCGCGCGGGGGATGGATACCGTCAGGGGGCCGATGAACTTCTCCACGAACGAGGAGATCGGCACGCTCGTCGACGGGTTCGACCGCAGGCCGGTGCTGATGATGACCTACAACCCGCCGTACCACGGCATGCGGATCGAGGCGGCCGGTTTCGCCAAGTCGAAGGACGTGCTGGCATACCTGCTCGAGAAGGACACGATCAGATGGGACAGGATGAGGAGGCTTGCCGGTCTCGTCGAGAGGAGGACCGGGGCCGAGGTCCGCACGGTGAGGCGGAAGCATCTCTATGAGGACGTCCTGACCCTGATGGACATCTACAACGAATGCTGGAGCGCGAACTGGGGCTTCGTCCCGATGACCGACGCAGAGTTCAGGCAGATGGCGAAGGATCTCTCCCTCATGCTGGTGGAGGATCTCGCGCCCGTCGTATACGAGAACGGCAGGGCCGTGGCCTTCGCCGTGGGCCTCCTGGACGCCAACGCCGCCTTCCATGCATCGCGGGGCAGCCTGCTCGGCACCTTCCTCAGGCTCAAGGTCCCGCCCTTCCGCATCAGGATCGACGGCGTCAGGGTCATCCTGCTCGCGGTGCGCGAGAGATGGCGCGGATGCGGGCTGGAGAGCCTCATCATATCGAGGATGATCGAGACCGGCTTCAGGATGGGCGTCACCTGGTCGGAGCTCTCCTGGGTGCTCGAGGACAACCACGCGCTCAGGACGATCCTCGAAGATGAGATGAACACCGCCGTGTACAAGACCTACAGGATCTACGACAAGACCCTCTAGCCCGCCCGGAGGCTCCATCCCATGACTTCCGACGAACTCAGGTCCCTTTTCATCGACTTCTTCGTGGGTCGTGGACATGCCCGCATAGACGGCGCGTCCCTCATACCCGAGAACGACTCCACCGTCCTCTTCACCACGGCGGGCATGCATCCCCTGGTGCCCTACCTCATGGGTGGAAGGCACCCCGCGGGGCGCAGGCTCGTGGACCTGCAGAAGTGCATCAGGACCGGCGACATCGACTCCGTCGGAGACCCTTCGCACCTCACCTTCTTCGAGATGCTCGGCAACTGGTCGCTCGGCGACTACTTCAAGCGCGAGGCGATCACCTGGAGCTACGAATTCCTGACGGGGAGGGAGTGGCTCGGCTTCGACCCGGCACTCCTGAGCGTGACTGTATTCGCCGGCGAGGGGCAGGTCCCCCCCGATGAAGAGGCCGCCCTCCTCTGGGAGGAGATGGGCATCCCGCGCGGGAGGATCCACTTCCTGGGCCGCGAGGACAACTGGTGGGGCCCGGCCGGCGTGACGGGACCGTGCGGCCCCGACACCGAGATGTTCATCGATACCAGGAAGGAGCCCTGCGGCCCGTCGTGCCGTCCCGGGTGCGGCTGCGGCAAGTACTTCGAGGTCTGGAACGACGTCTTCATGCAGTACAACAAGACCAGGGAGGGCTCCTACGAGCCGCTTGCCCAGAGGAACGTCGACACCGGGATGGGCGTGGAGCGCACCGTGGCGATGATGAACGGCTGCGAAAGCATCTATGGCATCCCGCTCTTCAGGCCCGTGTTCGAATTCCTGGAGAAGGCCTCCGGGCTCGACCCGGACTCCGATCCCGAGGCCCGCAGGTCGATGAGGATCATCGCGGACCACGCCCGGTCGTCCACCCACATACTCGGCGACGACATGGGCGTCCCGCCGTCCAACCTCGACCAGGGCTACGTGCTGAGGCGCCTTCTCAGGCTGGCGGTGCGGCACGCGCGGAAGCTGGGCATCGAGGGCCCGATCCTGCCGGATCTCGCCAGGCTGGTCATTGAGGGTGAATCCCACGTCCATCCCGAACTGGCGAGGAACAGGGCCTTCATCCTCTCCGAGGTGGAGAAGGAGGAGTCGCAGTTCGAGAAGACCCTCCAGGCAGGGATGAGGGAGTTCGAGAAGCTCCTGCCGAACCTCCTGAGGAACCCGTCGAGGACCATACCGGGAAGGGTCGCATTCAGGCTCTACGACACCTACGGCTTCCCGGTGGAGTTCACCACCGAGCTGGCCCGCGAGAACGGCCTCGAGGTGGACGCCGAGGGATACGCCCAGGCTCTGGACAAGCACCGCGAACTGTCGAGGGCCGGCCTCGACCGCAAGTTCGGGGGCGGCCTGGCCGACCACAGCGACATGGTGACGAAGCTCCACACGGCCACCCACCTGCTGCACAGGGCTCTCCGCGAGGTGCTGGGCGACCACGTCGAGCAGAAGGGGAGCAACATCACCCACGAGAGGCTCAGGTTCGACTTCAGCCATCCCCGGGCCATGACGCCCGAGGAGCTGTCCGAGGTCGCGAGGCGTGTGAACGCCGCGATCGAAGCCGACCTGGAGGTCACGTTCTCGGAGGAGACGGTCGAGAAGGCGGGGGAGATGGGGGCCATCGGCCTGTTCAAGTCCAGGTACGGCGAGATGGTGAAGGTCTACAGGATAGGGGGCTATTCGATGGAGATCTGCGGGGGCCCTCACGTGGAGCGCACTGGAGGGATGGGCAGGTTCGTGATCCAGTCGGAGAAGAGCTCCTCTCAGGGCATCAGGAGGATAAGGGCGGTGCTCGAGTGAGCCGCGCCGGCCTTCTCCTCGCGGCGGCCCTGCTGCCTTCGGCCGCGTGCGGGCAGGGGCGGGACCTCCCCGACTTCTCGGGCTCCTGGGAGACCACGTACGGCACTCTCGTCCTGACGCAGGAGGGCTCTTCGGTCTCGGGCTACTACGTCATGAGCGGCATGTGCACGGTGGATGGCACGGTCGACGGCAGCGGCCGCTTCGTCTTCACCTACACCGAACCTGCCGCCTCGGGAGAGGGCTGGTTCGACCTCTCCGCCGACGGAACTTCGATCTCGGGGCAGTGGCGCGCCGACGGATCGTCGGCATGGGCGCCCTGGGAGGGCACGAGGAGCGCAGCCGGAGACGAGAGCGCCCGCTGGCTGGTGATCCTAGAGGCCGAGTGGCAGTCGGGCATGGACGAGCCCGAGTACTCGTTCGGCGAGATGCTCGCGGCGTTCTTCGCGAGGGTGGAGGGCGTCAGGGTGAGGCACAGGTTCATACACGACAGGTCTGATCTCCAGCTCTTCGCGCTCGAGGCCGCATCCCTGCCGGGCAGCGTCTATCTGCTGCTCTCCTGCCATGCCTCGGAGAACGGCATCTCCCTTGCCGACGAGACTCTCGACGGCAGGGCGATTGCGGAGGCGCTCGCCCCTTGCCGGAACCTCGCGCTGCTCCACTTCTCGAGCTGCCTCGTCATGGGCGGCGGCCTGCCCGCGCGGGTGATGTCGTCCAGGAGCGACTGGGACGAGGACTTCATCATCTCCGGCTACACCAAGAGCGTAGACTGGGCGGGGAGCGCGATAATCGAGTTCTTCTACCTCGACTGCATGCTTGAGAAGGGGCTGCCTCCCGCCGAAGCGGCCAGGGCGGTACTGGGCACGCTCGACTATGCCGGGGAGGCGCCGGGCGGCTGGATGGACGCGGCCGGATTCACCTGGATCGAACCCTAGGAGGGCGCCATGGCCGTCGATGACATGGATCTCGGTTTCCTGGGAGCCCTCTGCGAGGCCGACGGGGTTTCGGGCAGGGAGGATGCCGTCAACGCGATCCTCCGTGCACGCCTCGCCGATTCGGCCGACTCGGTGAGGGTGGATGCCGTCAAGAACATCCACTTCGTCAGGAAGGGCGGCGGGAGCGGCCCGAAGGTGATGCTCGCCGCCCACACCGACGAGATAGGCTTCCTCGTGTTCAACATCGACGAGGACGGCTTCATCTCCCTCGCCCCCCTGGGCGGCTGGACCGCGGAGAACATGATCGGCCACGCCGTCAGGATCCACACGCGGAAGGGCGGAGTCCTGCCGGGGGTGGTGCAGAGGAGGGCTGCGTGGCTTCCCGAGCACCAGAACAGGGCCATCAGGCTCGACGAGCTCTACATCGACACCGGCATGAAGAAGGACGAGGTCGTCCGCGAGATATCGCGGGGCGACTGGGTATCCATGGCCACCCCGTTCACACCGATCGGCGGATGCCTGCTCGGCAAGGCCTTCGACGACAGGGTGGGCGTGTTCGTGATGGCCGAGGCCTTCCGGCGATTCCGCAACGAGCGCATCGAGGTGCACGCCGTGGGTACCTCCCAGGAGGAGGTGGGGCTCCGCGGATCCACTGTGGCCGCCCAGGACGTCCGCCCCGACATCGCGATCGCCATAGACGTGACCGGCGCGGGCGACATCCCGGAGGCCCCGGCCCGGCTGCGCATCGCCCGGCTGGGGGACGGAGTCGCCGTGAAGTACATGGACGGCTCGGTGATCAGCTCGCCCGAACTCGTCGAGTTCACCCGCGGGCTGGCGGAGGAGGCGGGGATAGACCATCAGATGGAGATCCTCCTCGCCGGGGGCACCGACACGTCCTCCATGCAGAAGTGGGGGGCCGGGCCACATGCGATCTGCCTCTCGGTCCCGAACAGGTACGGGCACGGCCCCGGATCGGTTATCCATTCGCACGACGCAGAGAGCGCAATCGAGCTCCTGACGCTCATGCTCGACAGGCTGGACGGCTTCGAACCGCCCGGGTCTTGACGGCGCATGCGTCATCCCCGATATAACACGCGGTTTCAGATTCTTGGCTTGGGGTTCCGTCATCCCTCCTTGTCGAGTGTATGTGCTCCCCGATTCGAGGCCTGATCCAAGGAAGCCCTAAGGGCTTGGGCATCCCGGCGCCCTGACAGCCGGGGAAGAGATGGCTTCGGGTTCGGAGCCGACAGGGGGCGGGAGCCCCGAGAAGGAGAAACTGTGAGCAACAAGCTGTTCGTCGGAGGCCTTGCATGGGCTACCACAGACCAGTCCCTCGAGAAGGCGTTCTCGGTCCACGGTGAGGTCACCGAGGCCCGCGTCGTCCAGGACCGCGACACCGGCAGGTCCCGCGGGTTCGGGTTCGTGACCTTCGCCTCCTCCGACAGCGCCCTTGCTGCGAAGAACGCCATGGACAACGCCGTCATCGACGGCCGCAACGTCCGCGTCGACTTTGCAACCGACAGGGAGCGCACCGGCGGCGGAATGGGCAGCAGGCGATAACCCTGCTGCAGCGGAGAGGGCGGCCCTTCGGGGCCGCCCTTTTTCGTTGAAAGCCCCCTTTGCGCAGATCCATCCGGATCCTCCCCGGCCAGGTCTTGACCAGTGGCGGTCATCGGACGAAACTACGGGAGAGAATGCGGATGGAGTGCATGAGGAACGCGGATCTCTGGAAACCTTCCAAGTTCGTCGCATGCCGGGGCCGGCTGGGGGCATCGCGCGATCCGCGCGAGGTGAGCCCGGGCTCGAGGCTCTTCACCGGCATGATCGCAGCCTGCTACGAGAGGTGCCTGCCCTCGTTCGCGCGGGGGAGGACGGCCGACCTGGGCTGCGGGAAGGCCCCGCTGGCCGGCCTGTGCAGACCCCTGGTCTCCGACTACATATGCGTCGACTGGGCCCGGACCATCCACGGGAGGGACTTCCTCGACCTCGAGTGCGACCTGTCCAGGAAGCTCCCTTTCCGCGACGGATCCTTCGATCTCGTGATCTGTTCTAGCTTGATCGAGCATGTAAGCCGTCCAATGGATTTGCTGTCCGAGATCGCGCGTGTGTTAGC
>JAKLEF010000122.1 GCA_022703195.1 Candidatus Fermentibacterota bacterium
CCCTTCCTCGATGCCATGGGCCGCAGCGGCAGGCTGCTCGTCCTGGGCGACAACGCCGGCGAAACGGTGCTCGACCGCCTCTTCCTCGAGTATCTGCCACCCGGTGTGAGCGTCACATATGCCGTGAGGCCCGGCCCGGTGATGAACGACGCGGTCCTGTCGGACGCCGAGAGGGCGGGCATCGGCGGATTCGCGGTACTGATCGACACCGGCCTCGACGCGCCCACCGTCGACCCGTCCCGCATGGGCACGGCGCTCGGGAGGGCCTGGGCGACGGCCGACGCGATCCTCGCCAAGGGGCAGGGGAACCTGGAGGGCATGGCGGGCTGCGGTGACCGGAGAGTGTTCCATTCCTTCGTCGTGAAGTGCCGGGTGATATCGAAGCTCACCGGACTCCCGGAGGGGAGCGCGGTGTTCGCCTCCCGGGGGAGCCTGATCGGGGGTGAGGATCCATGCCCATCTACGAGTATCTCTGCAAGAGATGCAACCTGATCTTCCAGTTCTTCGTGAGGTCGCCGGGCGGAGCCGGCCCGGCCTGCCCGAAGTGCGGCGCGAAGGGGCTCGAGCGCGTGATGAGCTCTTTTACGGCCGTGAGAGGGAGCTCTTCGAGGGCATCCGGGGATGACGGGATGCCGGCCGATATCGCCGGCCTCGACGAGAGCGATCCGCGCGCGATGGCGAGGGCGATCCGCCGCATGGCGGACGAGATGGGCGAGAGCCTCGGCCCGGAGCTGGACGAGGCCATCACCAGGCTCGAAGCCGGCGAGGACCCCGGGCAGGTGGAGAGGGAGCTGGAGGACGCGGGCCTCTCCGAGGAAGATGACTCCGGGCCGCAGCACTCCGGGCCTCCCGCGAGGGATCCCGGGCTCTACGACGCCTGACCGTCGCAGACAACACAGGGAGGGAACATGCCCAGGCTCTACAGGACCGACACTCCATCCGAAGCCGATCTGAGGGTCTTCGTGACCGACGTCAGGACCGATGCCGACCTGGTCTGCTTCGTCACGGAGAGCCGGTGGGAGGCCGACAGGGCCACCATGTGGTTCTACACGGACATCTCGGGCGAGGCCGAGAAGGCCGTGGCCTTCGTCGAGAACCGTTTCGATGCCGATCTGACCGTCTTCTTCACAGATATCCCGTCGGACGGCGAGTGGCTGGACAGAAGCAAGGAGGGGCTGCTCCCGTAGCCCCTCCGGCGCCTTCTGCGGTCATCTAGCCGAAGAACCCGGCAACGGCCGAGGCGACCTCCTCCTGCTGTCCCGGCGTGATCTCCGGGAACATGGGCAGTGTGATGTTCCGCGAGCTGTTGAGCTCCGACACCGGGAAGTCGCCCTCCCCGTATCCCAGATCGGCATAGGCCTCCTGCAGGTGCAGCGGGTACGGGTAGTGGAGCCCGGATCCGATCCCCTTCGATGCGAGGTACTCGCCCAGCTCCTTCCTGGCTTCCGTGTGGATGGCGTAGAGGTGCCAGGAATGGACGACACCCTCCTCGGCCGGCGGCAGCTCCACGGGGCATCCCGCCAGCAGTTCGCCGTACCTGGCGGCCGCCTCGGCGCGCCTGCGGTTCCAGTCCGGCAGGTACCGGAGCTTCACGCCCAGCACGGCCCCCTGGATGGCCTCCATCCTGTAGTTGTGGCCGATCTGCGAGTAGAAGTACTTGCGGCTCGATCCGTGGTCGCGGAAGGAGCGGAGCCTCTCCGCCATCTCTCCGGATCGGGTCGTCACGGCGCCGCCTTCGCCCCAGGCCCCGAGGTTCTTGCCGGGATAGAAGCTGAATGCCGCGGCAGAGCCGAACGAACCCGTCATCCTGCCGCCCCTCGAGGCCCCGTGCGACTGGCAGGCGTCCTCGAAGAGCAGGAGGCCGAACCTGTCGGCGATGTTCTCGAACTCGGCAAGTTCGGCCGGGCGCCCGTACAGGTCCACCGGGAGGATGGCCGACACGGCCGCGCCGGAACGGGGATCGACCGACCTCCCTCCGCGCGAGTTCTCCTCCAGGAATGCCTCGACCGCCCGCGGCGAGAGGTTCCACGTGCCCCTGTCCACATCGGCGAAGACCGGTACGAGGCCGGCCATGACCACGCCCTCGGCGGTTGCCGTGAAGGTGTTGGGCGGCAGGATCACCCCGCTGCCGCGGGGGAGGCCGGATACAGCGAGCATCGCATGCACGGCGTCCGTCCCGCTGGACATGCCGACGCAGTGATCGATCCCGCAGAAGGCGGCGAAGTCCTCCTCGAAGGCCCTGACCTTCGGCCCGAGGATGTAGGCCGTGTTCTCGAAGACCTCCGTCAGTCCCGCCGTTATCTCGGCGCCGATCGCCGCGTACTGCTGCTTGAGGTCGAGGAAGGGTACCGGCATCTCTTCTCCCGTGCCTAGAGCCCGCGCATCGGTCTCCGCGTCTCCCAGGCGGTCATGAGCCTCCTCCTGGCCAGGCACCTCCAGGCCAGGGAGAAGAACATGGGGCTCTCGGGGTAGTTCCCGAGGTCCATGGCGACATGCAGCAGGAAACCCGCCGCAATCCCGATCAGCGCATGGTCGGACAGCCAGAGGCCGAGACCCGCGCAAAGCATGACGAGTTCCACGGAATGAAGGACGGGGAACGTCCAGTAGTCGGGGATGCGCCTCCTGAAGCCGTACCTGTTGCCCAGATCCTCCTCGTTGTGCAGGAGCCCGCGCAGAAGAGACCGCGGGTCGGAGGGCATGCCGGATTTCAGATAGAGCTCGGCGTGGTCGATGTCCATGAGACTGCCGGACAGGAAGATGGACATTCCCATGACCGGCGATCCCGCCAGGGCGGCTGCCGTTCCCGCAGCGCCGGAGGCGACGATGTGCACCGCAGCTCTCATCCTGCAGCCGGTCTTCCCGTCATTTCACGAGGATGTAGTTGCGGTACTCGCCGAGCTTCACGCCGAGAATCCGCTCGATGGCGCTCAGGAACCTGGTCGACGGCCTGAGGTGCCTGTGGCCGGGGGGCGAGGAGGGATCGCGGAAATCCTCGGCCCTCCAGTTCTTGGAGGCGATCCTCCCGGCCATCACCGAAGGGTGCGTGCCTCTGAACGGCGAGACCTTGTCGAGCGGGCCGTAGTCCCAGGGTCTGGAAGGCTCGGGATGCCTCCTGTCCACCCAGTCACTGCCGTGGTGGAGGCTGTCGAGGGCGATGGTCTTGCGCCTCATCACATCGGGATGGCGCACCCAGCCGTAGTGGTAGACGAAGGCCCCGGTGTCGGCCACCCGCATCTTGAGGCCGTCCCTGCGGAAGCTCTGGGCGCTCTTCCAGCTCCTGATCGACGGCAGGTTGCGGATCATCCTTATCTCGCGGCTGTACCAGTTGTGCGCCCTCTGGACCCTCGCGTAGTCACCCCAGAAGTGGTTGTAGTGGAACAGGAGGCCATCCACGTCACTCCGCCCGTCGTATCTGGCCAGGGTGTCGAGTATCCGGGGGTAGTCCCGCTCGTGGAGGACCTCGTCCGCCTGGAGGTAGAGGCACCAGGGCGACCTGCACTCGTCGAGCGCGATGTTGGTCTGATCGGCGTTGGTGGCGCCGTGCACGTAGCGGGAGGGATCCCACACCGACCGGACGATCCTTATCCTGGGATCCCCGATGCCCTCGACGAGGGCCTCAGTCTCGTCGCTGCAGTCGCCGAGGTTGACGATGAACTCGCTCACGAGCGGTAGGGTGGACCTGATGGCCTCCCCGAGAGGATAATCCAGCCTTACGGCATCCCTGGCGAAGGTGAAACCGGATATCTCCGGCGTGGCGGCCATGCCCTGCTCCCGTCGCTTCGTTGCGGCCCGGCCCCCGCCCGGGTATTGTCCGGGCTGGAACGGAGGTTTCTTGGGACTTTCAGTCGCGATTATAGCACTGGACGAGGAGAACGACCTTCCGGGGTGCCTGGCCTCCGTGGGCTTCGCCGACGAGGTGGTCCTGGTCGATTCCGGAAGCGCCGACGCCACTCCCGGGATCGCCCGCGAGGCCGGCGCCAGGGTGCTGCGGCACCAGTTCACCGGCTTCTCGGAGCAGAAGCAGTACGCCTGCGACTCGACCACGGGCGACTGGATACTCGTCCTCGACGCGGACGAGAGGGCCGGCTCCGGCCTGCGCGAGGCGGTCTCCCGCGCGATGGCCTCAGGGTCGGCGGACGCATACAGGATCGCGCGCAGAACGGTATACATGGGCCGCGTGCTCAGGTTCGGCCCCTGGGGCGGCGACCGCCCGCTCAGGCTCTTCAGGCGCGGGTGCGCCAGGTTCGGCTCCGAATCCGTCCACGAGAGCCTGAGGGCGGACTCGCCCGCCCCCGTCCTGCGCGGATGCCATCTCGAGCACAGGCCCTACCGCGACTTCCGCGAGCACATGGAGAAGATGGCCCGCTACGCCTCGCTCTGGGCCGCACAGGAGGTTGCCGCGGGCAGGCGGGCCTCCGGGCTCGACGTGCTGCTGCGCCCACAATGGAGGCTTTTCAGGGGGGTCTTCCTGCAGCTCGGCCTGCTCGACGGCGTTCCCGGCCTGGCGGCCTCGTTCAGCTCGGCCGTCTATGCCTACTGGAAGTACATGGCCCTTTTCGAGCTCACCAGGATGGGCGGCAGGTCCGCCGGACCCGGCGGCAGCCGGGGATAGGAGGTCGACGTGCATAGTCCCGCTGTTCTCCCGGCCACACTCGTCCAGTTGTCCCTCGGTCTGCTACTCCTGCCCTCGTGCGGCGGTTCGGATCCCACCGGCCCCGGGCCCGACCCGCAGCCCGGCGGCGGGTTCGTCGTCGATCACCTCTGCACCGACATCTCGGAGATCCCGGGAGCATGGGTCGACTCGGCGCAGGCCGGCCTGTTCGTCCATTACGCACACACGTCCCACGGTTCGCAGCTCGTCACCGGGCTCGAACTCATCGAGGAGGAGCAACCCGCCTTCGACGTCGAGACCGGATACTGCGAGCTGCCCGCGGCTCCGGGCGCACTCTGCATCTTCGACGGGCAGCTCGGCGAGACCTACATCACCCCCGACCTGTACTGGCAGGGGGAGGCCGCCCTCGACATGACCCGCGAGGTGCTTGATGCGGAGCCCTCCCTGAACGTGTCGATGTGGTCCTGGTGCACTCAGTGCGACTACTACTCCGAGGGCGAGGTCCAGGACTACCTGGATGCGATGGCCCTGCTGGAGTCCGAGTATCCCGGGGTGACCTTCGTCTACATGACCGGGAACGCCCAGGCGGAAGGGGCCGAGGGCTACAGCCGCAGCCTCCGGAACCAGCAGATAAGGGATTACTACGAAGCGAACGACTGCGTCCTCTTCGACTTCGAGGACCTGGACAGCTGGTGGTTCGATCCCTCCGGCCAGCAGTGGGAGCAGGCGACTGCCACCTTCGAGGGCCACACCTTCCCCGTCGAGCACCCCGAGTTCGAGGGCGACGAGGCGGGCCACACCACGTTCGAGAGCTGCGTCCAGAAGGGCAGCGCAGTCTGGTGGCTCGCTGCGAGGCTGGCGGGATGGGAGGGCTGATCGGGCCATGGGTCGCGGCTGGAACCGGCGCATGAATCCCCGCGGTAAAGGCATCCCCCTCGTGCTGGCCGCCGTTCTCGTGCCCGCATGCGCTCCCGAGGCCTGCACCAGCTTCGTCGAGTATGCCTCGGGCGGGGCGTGGTACGGGATGAACTTCGACTGGTACCCCGACCAGGAGATCCTTTTCAGGATAGAGACTGACATGGAGGGCGGCAGGGTCTTCACGACGGCCTTCATCGACGCGGGGGACACCCTCTCGACCGCGGGCATGACCGCGGACGGCAGGTTCTCCACCCTCCAGGTGACCGACGCGGAATGGACGGGCCCCGATCCCGGCGGGGGAACGCCGCTGATCTACTGGCCCTTCTACGCGCTGATCTACAGAGGCGCCTCGATGGACGACGTCGCGGAGATGGTCGCGAACGACACTTACGCGCAGTACGACGACCCGCCGCTGCACGTTATAACTGCCGATGCATCCGGGCGCGCGATGATCATCGAGGTCGGCGAGGACGGCAACGACATCCTGGAGCGCGGCGGCAGGCCGTTCATGGCCATGACCAACTTCCACTCATTCTCCTGGGCCGGCAGGGACCCCGCCCTCATCGAGGGCTGCGGGGCGGACAGGTACAGAAGCGCGCTCCGCGCGCTGAAGGACCACCTCGGCGCCATGTCGCCGGAGGCCGGGATGGCCGTTCTCGAGGC
>JAKLEF010000123.1 GCA_022703195.1 Candidatus Fermentibacterota bacterium
ATCTGGACAAGCCCTTCGAGATCGACGACCTGGTGCGGGCGCTGGAGTCGCTGTCCCCGGGGGCGGCCACAGGGGCGCCCGAGGCGTCGGCGCACGGGGGCGAACCGGTCGTCAGGGAGTCCGTGAGCGCCTATCTGACGGTCAGGATCACCGAACCCGACAGGAGCATGGAGATCTTCAACGACCTGAGGTCCCTGGATGGCGTCCAGTCATGCGACGCGGTGCGGGGCGACGTTGACATCATCCTGCTGGGGCAGGCCTCCTCCGAGGAGGGGATCAGGGCGATCTTCTCCCGGGTGGGCGCGGTGCGCGGCGTGGAGGTCGTCTCCGTCTCGCCCGTCGAGAGACCCAGGCTGGACAGGGACGTCAGCGAGTTCATCGAATCCTACCGCAGGACAGTCAAGGTCCAGACCGGGGCCGAGGCCAGGAGGCAGCCGGGGACCACCAGCTACATCATAGCGGACATAGACCCGGGCTCGATCCAGAAGATCTTCACCACGGTCTTCTTCATCGACGAGGTGATCTTCTGCGACGTGATAGACGGCGGCAGGAGGCTGGTCGGGATGATCACGGGGCAGGGGGCCGTGGGCAGGACTCCGAGGATCGTCGAGAAGCTGAGCCAGATCGACGGCGTTCTCAGGGTGCGCGAGGCCAGAGTCATCCGACTCGTAGACGAGTAAAGGAGCCCGGGAGCACCTATGGCCCAGGAATCGTTCAACTACAGGCTCTGGAGATACGACGGCGCCCCTGGCGAGCTGATCCCGCTGCTCCAGTCGGCCCAGGAGCACTTCGGGTACATCCCCAGGGGGGCGATAAGGCACATCTCCTCCGTGACGGGGGTGCCCGAGGCCGGCATCTACGGCGTGATCACCTTCTACAGCCAGTTCAGGCTGCAGCCGATGGGCCGGTATGTCATCAGGATCTGCGACGGGACGGCATGTCACGTCTCGGCCTCGCGGCAGCTCCTCGACGCGATCAGGGACGAGCTCTCCATCGAGATTGGCGAGACCGACGCCGAGAGCCTCTTCACCCTCACGACGGTGGCCTGCCTCGGGTGCTGCTCCCTTGCGCCGGTGATGATGATAAACGACGAGACGTTCGGAAGGCTCACCCCGGCCGCGGTGAGGAAGATCCTGAAGGATTTCCGCCGCCGCCGCGACGCCGAAGGGGACGGATCGGCCGCCACCGGATGCGGGGTGGAGAAATGAAGAGGATCATCGTCGGAATGGGAACCTGCGGGCTCTCCGCGGGGGCGCAGGCTGCGTACGACGCGCTGAAGCCGCTGGCCGAAGGCTCCGACTGCCGGCTGTCCATCTCGGGCTGCATCGGGATGTGCTTCAGGGAGCCGCTGGTAGAGGTGCGCGACGGCGACAGGTGCTTCGTCTACGGAGAGGTGACCCCGGAGAGGGCCGTCGAGATATGGAGGCGCCACGTCCAGGGCGGCGAGGTCGTCTCCGAGTGGGTGATCCACTCCCGGGGGCCGGGGGTCGACGACGCCGGTACGGAGAAGGACTTCCTCTCGCTCCAGAAGAGGATCGTCCTGCGCAACTGCGGGATCATCGATCCCGAGTCCATCGCGGAGTACGAGGAGGCCGGCGGCTATGCCGCCCTTCGGAGAGCGCTCTTCGAGATGACGCCCGGATCGATCATCCAGGAGATCAAGGATTCGGGGCTCAGGGGCAGGGGGGGCGGAGGGTTCCCGACCGGGCTCAAGTGGTCCCTGGCAGCGGCGAACCCCGGTGACGTCAGATACCTGGTCTGCAACGCCGACGAGGGCGACCCCGGGGCGTTCATGGACAGGTCGGTGCTCGAGAGCGACCCCCATTCGGTGCTCGAGGGGATGATGATAGCCGCCAGGGCGATCGGGACGTCGATCGGCTACATCTACTGCCGGGCCGAGTACCCGCTTGCGATCAGGCGGCTCGAGAAGGCCCTGGCGGACGCCCGCGGCCGCGGATACCTGGGACGGGACATACTCGGCTCCGGCATGGACTTCGACATCACCATAAAGCAGGGGGCCGGGGCCTTCGTGTGCGGCGAGGAGACCGCCCTCTTCGCGTCGATCGAGGGCGAGCGCGGGATGCCGAGGATAAGGCCCCCGTTCCCGGCGGAGAAGGGCCTCTGGCGCAGACCCACCAACAACAACAACGTGGAGACCTACGCCAACGTGCCCTGGATCATCGCGAACGGGTCGGCCGCCTACGCTGCGATAGGCACCGAGAAGAGCAGGGGGACGAAGGTCTTCGCGCTCGCAGGCAGGGTGGCGAAGGGCGGCCTGGCCGAGGTCCCCATGGGGATGAGCATAAACGACCTCGTCTTCAGGATCGGCGGCGGCATCAAGCAGGGCAGGGCGTTCAAGGCCGTCCAGATGGGCGGGCCCTCCGGCGGGTGCATCCCCGCCTCGCTCGGCGACACTCCGGTGGACTTCGAGAACATCCCCAGGACGGGTGCGATCATGGGCTCCGGCGGGATGGTCGTGCTCGACGACACCACATGCATGGTGGAGATCGCAAGGTTCTTCCTCGAGTTCACCCAGAACGAGTCGTGCGGCAAGTGCACGTTCTGCAGGATAGGCACTCTCAGGATGCTGGAGGTGCTCGAGCGCATCACCAGGGGCGAGGGCACCCCGGAAGACCTCGGCCGGCTGGACGAGCTGGCGAGGAGGATCAAGGAGGCGAGCCTCTGCGCGCTGGGTCAGACAGCTCCCAACCCTGTCCTCAGCACGATGAGATACTTCAGGGAGGAGTACGAGGCGCACATCGACCGCCACGCCTGCCCGGCGGGCAACTGCCTGGCGCTCGTGGAGTTCTCGATCGATCCCGCCCTCTGCACCGGCTGCACCCTCTGCGCCAGGAACTGCCCTGTCGGCGCGATCGCGGGCGAGAGGAAGCAGCCGCACAGGATCGACAAAGACAAGTGCGTGAAGTGCGGCAGGTGCATATCCAGCTGCAACTTCGGCGCCGTGAAGAAAGCGTAGGCCCTGATGGACACCGTCAAGCTGATCGTCAACGGGACGGAGGTCGAGGCCCGGCCGGGGCAGACGATTCTGGAAGTGGTCCGCGAGCACGGACTGGACGACATCCCCACCCTGTGCCACTCCCCTGAGCTGGAACCGTACGGTTCATGCTTCGTGTGCGTGGTCGAGGTGAAGGGGAGGCCGGTGCTGGTTCCGTCCTGCGCCACGCGCGTGACCGACGGGATGGAGGTCGAGACCCGCAACGAGCGTGTCAGGGCCTCGCGGAAGACGGCCCTGGAGCTCCTCCTGTCCAACCACTACGCCGACTGCGTCTCGCCGTGCAAGCTGGGATGCCCCGCGGGGGTGGACGTCCAGGGCTATCTGGCCCTCGCCTCGATGGGAGAGACCAGGAAGGCCATCGACCTGATCCGCGAGAGCAACCCCCTGCCCGCCGTGTGCGGCAGGGTCTGCGTGCGCAAGTGCGAGGCGGTCTGCCGCAGGGCGGACGTGGACAGCCCGGTGGGCATCAACGCAGTGAAGCGCTACCTGACCGATGCTCCCGGGGTCTACGACGGCCCGGTCGAGCGCGGGCCGCTCAACGGGAAGAGCGTCGGGATCGTCGGCGGGGGCCCCGCGGGGCTCTCGGCGGCCTGGTTCCTCGGCAGGCAGGGATACCGGGTGACGGTCTACGAGATGATGGAGAAGGCCGGCGGGATGGTGAGGTACGGCATCCCCGAGTACCGGCTCCCCGACGGGGTCCTCGACCGGGAGATCGACTTCGTGACCCGTGCGGGGGTCGAGATCAGAACCGGCGTGAAGGTCGGCAGGGACATCCCCTTCGATGAACTGAGGAGGCTCCACGACGCCGTTTTCGTCGCGGCAGGGGCCTGGGCGAGCAACCCCATGAAGGTCGACGGAGAGTTCACGACCGCAGGGGTCGTGGGGGGCATCGAGTTCCTGCGCGAGAAGTACCACGACAGGTCGGCCATCTCCGGCACCGTCGTCGTCGTGGGCGGCGGGAACACCGCCATGGACGTGGCGAGGACCGCATGGCGCCTCGGAGCCGACAAGGTGATCCTCCTCTACCGCAGGACCAGGGCGGAGATGCCGGCCGATCCCATGGAGATCGAGGATGCTCTGCAAGAGGGCGTGGAGATCATGGAGCTCGCAGCCCCCGTGGGCATCGGGGCCGTGGACGGAAGGCTCTCCTCCCTGCGCTGCATCAGGATGAAGCTCGGCGAGCCCGACTCCTCCGGGCGCAGGAGGCCGGTGCCGATGGAGGGCTCCGAGTTCGACCTGCCCTGCGATCTGGCCGTGGCAGCCATCGGCCAGTCGCCCCTCCTCGAGGGGCTCGCAGGCTCCGACGGGCTCCCGGGCACGACCCGGTGGGGCACCGTCAGTGTGGACACCTCCACCACGAAGACGGACATCGACGGCGTATTCGCCGGTGGCGACGCCGCCGACGACGGCCCTACCGTGGTGATAGACGCGATTGCGGACGGGCGCACCGCCGCCCTGTCGATCCATGCATTCCTCGGGGGCGGGGATCCGCCGGACCCGTTCATCGTCCGCAAGGACATGTGGTCCAAGCCCGGGAAGGCCGAGCTGGGCGACATCGCCGAGAGCCCCCGCCACGAGGTCCACATGCGGCCCGTCCCGGAGAGGGAGGGGAGCTTCTGCGAGGTGGCGACCGGTTTCGAATGGGAGGATGTCGTCCACGAAGGGGCGAAGTGCCTGTCCTGCGGGTGCCTGAGGTACGACGACTGCGATCTGAGGCTGCGGGCCGAGGAGTACGGGGCGGATGTGGCGCACTACGCCGGGCACGTCCGCAGGCACAGGCCGGACGACAGGCACCCACACATCCTCTACGACCCCAACAAGTGCGTCCTCTGCGGACGGTGCATCAGGACATGCGCCAGGGTGCTGCCGGTCGCCGCCCTGGGGCTGGTCGGGCGCGGCTTCCGGACGGAGATGCGGCCCGCGATGAACGACCCCCTGGTGGAGACCAACTGCGTGAGCTGCGGGAACTGCGTAGATGCGTGCCCCACGGGTGCGCTCACGGTCAAGCTCCCGTATCCCGGAAGGGCGTGCCTCGAGGTCGTCGAGCGGGCCACCCGCTGCCCGGTATGCTCGATCCAGTGTGCGGTGAGGGTTATGTCGCACGGGGCCGCCCGCTACTACATCACCTCCTCCGGCGTGCCGGGCGACTACCTCTGCAGGTCGGGGCGCTTCGCGAACGAGCTATACATCTCGAGCAGGCGCATATCGGCCCCATCCGTCAGGCGTGGAGCCGAAACGGCCAGGACCGATGCCTGCACCGCCGTCCGGGAGGCCGTCGCAGGTCTCCGGAAGGCGGCAGCGGAGTACGGCCCCGGAGCCGTGGCGGTCTTCGTGTCGGCAGAATCCACGGTGGAGGAGATGCACCTGGCCGCCCTGATAGCCAGGGAGGGCCTCGGGACGGGGAACATCGGCTCGATCGCAGCCTCCTGCTCTTCATACGACCCTGCGGCCCTGGACGGGATGCTCGGGTTCACCGCCTCCACGGCCGGCCGGGAGTCCCTGGCGCAGGCGGACCTGGTGATCTGCAGCAACACGAGCCTCGAGGGCGATCATCCCGTGCTGGCCGTGGACGTCCTCGAAGCGGTCCGGAAGAGGGGGGCCGGCCTGGTCGTGGTCAACTCGGCCCTCGACGACGCCGACCGCATCCTCTCGCGCGCGGTGCTCGACCCCGTAAGGGGAACGGCCTCCGTCCTCTGGGCCGGCATCGTGCGCAGGCTCGCCGAAACGGGCGCAGTCACGAGGGAGGCGGTCGCATCCGTCCCCGGCGGCGCGGAGTTCGTCTCGAGCCTGGGGCGCACGTTCGAGGAGGCCTGTGCCATGGCCGGGGTCGATCCCGGCTCGGCGGGGGCCGTCGTGGATGCGGTGGCCGGCTCATCCCGCCTGGTGATCGTCCACACGCCCGACAGGGCGCGCGACAGGGCCAGGGGCGACCTCGAGATCCTGGCGGGGCTCGCGGTGCTGGCCAACGCGTCTGGCAGGCGTGCGGACATCCTGCTGCCGAGGATACTGCCGAACGGCGCCGCCCTCGAGGTGGCCGGAGCGTCACCGGCGTTCCTGCCCGGGCGCAGGCCGGCAGGGAGGGATCGCGCGGACCTGGCCCGGATGCTCGAGGACGGTTCGCTGAGGGCGGCCCTCGTGATCGGCGAGGACCCGCTCGGCAGCGA
>JAKLEF010000124.1 GCA_022703195.1 Candidatus Fermentibacterota bacterium
GAGGATCTGCGGGCAGGCGATCGATACGAGGACATCGGGCTCGAGAGCTTCGAGGGCAGCCCTGCCCGCATCGGAGTTCACACGGTCGATCGTGATGAAATCCGCCCCCGACCTCGAGGCCGCCTGCGCAAGGGAGTGGGGGGCGGCAGTGGGTGCGCGAAGCGCCGCTAGGACCTTCAGGAGGATCATCCACGACCCTCTCGCCATGAATCCCAGAGGGCCGTAGAGACCAAGGTACCGCTCCGAGTTCAATCGGATGTCCCTCAGGGAGGCGTGGCCTCCCATCGATGCCACGGTGAAACGCCATCCCGGCAGGGACTCGACGATGCTCCCGACGGTCCGGGGGATCTCGAAGGGCTCGTCGTCGCACAGCAGTACGACACGGAGGCAGGGTTCGCCGGGGGATGGCGCCCTGGTCAAGCCGACGGGCCGTCCGGCCTGGCGGCGAGGGCGAAGAGGTAGAACAGGCCCAGTATCAGAGTCAGGGCGGTGTAGAAGATCGGGGATAGGAAGGCCGTACCCAGAGCCCAGAAGCCGAGCAGCAGGGGACCGGCGGTCCTGAAATGTGCGCCTGCCGACAGACGTCTCGAGGCCGGCCGCTTCTTCATCCCCGCGAACAGGTCCTCCGCGAAGCTGAAGAGGATGATGGAGACGGCGACAAGGGGCAGATGGAGGAAGACCCCGCCTGCCAGAGCCGAAGAATCGATGCAGGCGGCCGCGGCCGTCGCCAGCGGGAGAAGCAGCATCCCTGCGACGAGGAAGAGGAAGCCGAGCCTGATGTGATCGTCGCAGTCGCAGACAACTCCGCGGGCCTCCCTGGCCGCCAGCAGGCGGGAGAGGAGCAGCCTGGACAGCCTGAACAGCGCCATCATAGCCGCCACTACCAACAGAACGGTTCCGTAGTCGATCAGTCTCTGCACCTGCCCACACCCTCCGTCGTTCAGGGCATTATCACGAAGAGAGGCTCCGCGGGCAAGCCGGACCGGTACGTGGAGGGCCGGCCGGAGGCGGGATCATGGTCCGAGAAGCGGCAGCAGGGCGGAAATGCCGTCAAGTGTGAAATCGGCGTCGAGAGCTTCTCCGGCGTTGTGCGGCGCCCTTACGAGAACAGGCCTGAAGCCTCCCCGCCTGGCCGCCTCGAGCCCCTTCCATGCGTCCTCGAAGACGAGGGTGGCTCCCGGAGGGGAGCCGATCGCAAGAGCAGCAGCCATGAAGATGTCCGGGCAGGGCTTGCGCGGTAGCGACTCTCCGCCGATGACCGGCGGCACCGGGGCTCCGGCCCGGATCAGGATGCCCTCCACCAGGCGGGAATCCGTGTTGGAGGCGATGGCGAACCTCCCGGCGAATACCGAAGAAGAGAGAACCTCGAGGACGGAAGCCGCACCCGGCATCAGTCCGACCAGTCCGGAGAGGCAGAACGCCTCGTATGCGCGCTTCTGCCGGGAGGTCGCGCGGGCTTCGTCGATGCCCTGGCAGCCGTGCCTCGAGATGTGCCCCGGGAGTCCCTCGCCGAGGGAGGTCCAGTGGCGGAAGTACTCCTCCTCCGGGATGGAGACGCCCCAGGGCGAGAGAGCCTCGTTCCAGGAGGCCATGTAGAGGCGCTCGCTGTCGGCGATGACGCCGTCGAAGTCGAAGAGCAGACCGCCTGCCCGAAGCAGGTCGGCCCTGGTGAGAGGCGTGTACGGTTCTGGCCCGATCCCGGTCATGTGCCCATAATAACCCGCTGGCTACGAACGGGCGATTCCCGTCCGCCCCAAATCCGGGAGGGGTGCATTGTACGAGAACTTCGCACAGATCAGGCAGGCGGCGCGAGACGACAAGGGGGCCCGGGCGGCCGTACCCATGGGGCATGACGAGGCCTCCCTCGAGGCTCTCAACATGGCGGCCGAGGAGGACATCGCCACATCGGTCGTCTTCGCTCCCCGGGCGCTGGTGGAGGAGACCGTCGGCAGAGCGGGGTTGAAGCTCCATCCATCCATCGAGATCGCGGATGTGGCAACCGAGGCCGACGCCGCCATCGAAGCCGTGAAGTGCGTCAGCGGAGGCGGGGCCACGATCCTCATGAAGGGGCTCCTCAAGACGTCCGGGTTCCTCAAGGCCGTCCTGGACAGGGAGCACGGCCTCCGCACGGGCAGGGTCCTGAGCCACGTGGCCGTGATCCACGTCCCGAGGCAGGACAGGCTCGTGGCGATCACCGACGGGGGCATGATCCCCAGGCCGACCGCCGAGCAGGTTGTGCAGATAGTTCAGAACGCCGCCGGCGTGATGGTCAGGCTGGGCTGTGGCACGCCCCGGGCCGCCCTCCTGGCAGCCGTGGAGGTAGAGGACGAGAACCTGCCAGAGACGTCGCTCTTCGCGTCGATTGCGCGAAACGGCATCGAGGGCGTCCATGTCCAGGGGCCGCTAGCGGTTGATGGAGCCATGGACCCGGAGGCAGCGGCCATAAAGAGGATCACGGGAGAGGTCGCGGGGCGTGCGAACATCCTGGTGACCCCCGACCTGTCGTGCGGCAACATCTTCGCGAAGGCCTTCATGTACATGACCGACACCGAGGTGGGGGGGATGATCGCCGGAGCGGCGGCTCCGGTGGTCATGCTGTCCCGCTCCGACGCCGCGCGCACCAAGCTGAACTCGCTCGCGCTCGGCGTCGTGACGGGAGCCTGATATGGACAGGCTCGTCCTGGCGCTGAACCCCGGCGGGACTTCGACGAAGTTCGGGGTCTACAGGGAGGGGGAGCCCCTCTTCGAGGAGTCCGTGCGGCACCTCCCCGAGGAGCTCGCCGCCCTGGGGCCGACGATGAACCAGACGGGGCCGAGGCGTGACCTCGTGCTCGCCGCTCTCGCGGAGAAGGGGTTCGACATGTCGGGCCTCGCCGCCGTGGTGGGCCGCGGGGGGACGTTCAAGCCCCTGCAGGCCGGCACCTATCGCGTGAACCGGAAGCTGCTCGACGACATAACGGAGGGATCGACGCTCCAGGCAGACCACCCGAGCAACCTCGGAGCCCCCCTCGCCTGGGCGGTCGCCGAACCGCTGGGGCTCCCCTCCTACTTCGTCGACCCGGTCTGCGTCGACGAGATGATCGACGAGGCCAGGCCCTCCGGGCATCCTCTGCTGCCGAGGAAGAGCCTCAGCCACGCCCTCAACATCCGCATGGTGGCCTACAAGGCCGCCTCCGAGCTCGGGAGGCCGCTGTCCGACCTCAACATGGTGGTGCTCCACCTCGGCAGCGGGGTCAGCGTGAACGCGATCCGGAAGGGCCGGATGATCGACACGAACAACGCCAACGACGGCGGGCCGTTCAGCTCGCAGAGGACCGGCTCCCTCCCCGTCACCGGGCTCGTCGACCTCTGCTTCGGGGGAGGATACGAGAAGAAGCAGCTCCAGCGGATGTTCCTCAAGGAGGGCGGCCTGATGGCCTATCTCGGCATCGACCACGTCGGGGAGGCCTTCGCCAGGGCGTCGAAGGGGGATGCGGAGGCGGATCTCGTCCTGAGGGCGATGGTCTACCAGTTCGTGAAGGAGGGGGGGGCGATGGCCGCCGCCCTCCGGGGAGACGTCGACTGCGTGGTGATTACCGGTGGGATGGCCCACAACGGCTGGGTCGTGGAAGAGATCACGAAGGGCCTCTCCTTCCTGGGAAGGGTCATGACCTTCCCGGGCGAGGCGGAGCTCGAGGCTCTCGTACGCGGTGTCCTCAGGGTCCTCGACGGGATCGAGGAAGTCAGGACTTACAACTAGCCCGGAGGGGTGCATGAAGAAGCCTCTCAACGCGAAAACCGACGGTCTTGCGCTGCTGTCCGGCAACGAAGCCATAGCGAGGGGCGCATGGGAGCACGGCGTGCACTTCGCTTCGGCCTATCCCGGCACTCCCTCGACCGAGATCCTCGAGACGATCGGGGAGCACTATCCCGAAATCGAGGCCCAGTGGGCCCCCAACGAGAAGGTCGCCCTCGAGACGATAGCCGGGGCCTCCTTCGGCGGCGCAAGGGTTCTCACCGCCATGAAGCACGTCGGCCTCAACGTGGCCGCCGATCCGTTCTTCACGCTGAGCTACATCGGCGCGACCGGCGGCATCGTGATCGTGTCGGCCGACGACCCCGGGATGCACTCGTCCCAGAACGAGCAGGACAACAGGCATCTGGCCCGGGCCGCCAAGGTTCCGATGCTGGAGCCCTCGGACAGCGCCGAGGCGCGCGACCTGACCGGCCTCGCCCTCGACATCTCCGAGAGGTTCGACACCCCGGTGCTGCTGCGCACCACCACGCGCACCAGCCATTCAAGCAGCCCCGTTGCGCTCGCCCCGCGCAGGGAAGTCCCGGTGAAGGGATACGTCCGAGATCCCCGGAAGAGGATCCCCATCCCGGCATTCGCACGGGCGATGCACACGAGGGTCGAGGAGAGGGCAAGGGCTCTGTCGGAGTTCGGCAATACGTTCCAGTACAACAGGATCATCGAGGGCGACAGGAAGCTCGGGGTGATCGCAAGCGGGGTCTCGGCGAGTTATGTCAGGGAGGTCCTCCCCGGCGCCGCCATCCTCAAGCTGGCCATGACGTGGCCCCTGCCCTGGGACCTGATCGGCAGGTTCATCGCGATGGTGGACGAGGTGAGGGTGGTCGAGGAGGGAGACCCGTTCCTCGAGGAGCAGATACGGTCCCACTTCCTGCTGCCGGTCGAGGGCAAGCGGCACTTCCCGGTCGAGGGCGAGTTCAATCCCGCGATAGTCCGCAAGGGGCTTGGTCTCGACCCCGTTCCCGCCAGGGCTCCCGCCGAGGTGCCGCAGCGCCCGCCGATGCTCTGCGCGGGCTGCCCCCACAGGGGGGCGTTCTGGGTGCTCTCGAAGATGAAGTCGAGCACCACAGGAGACATCGGCTGCTACACCCTGGGCCTCATGCCTCCGCTCAACGCCATGGACACGACCGTCTGCATGGGAGCCTCCATCGGGGTCCTCTCGGGCCTCGAGAAGGCGGGCGGCCGGGAGGCCGTCTCGAAGCTTGCCGCCGCGATAGGCGACTCAACCTTCGTCCATTCCGGGGTCACCGGCCTGATCGACATGGTCTACAACGGCTGCACCGGCACGGTCATCGTCATGGACAACAGCATCACGGCCATGACCGGCGGCCAGCAGAACCCCGGGACCGGCCGGACCCTGCGGGGGGAGCCCTCCGCCAGGCTCGACATCGAGGCGGTCTGCCGGGCATGCGGGGTCTCCTCGGTGCGGGTGGTCGATCCCCACGACCTGAAGGGGCTGGAGGCCGTCCTCAGGGAGGAGATGGCCAGGCCCGAGGTCTCCGTCGTGATCTCGAGGCGCCCGTGCGTGATGGTCAGGAAGCCTTCCGGCAGGGCGGTCGCAGTCCTGGATCCGGAAGCCTGCATCGGCTGCAGGCGCTGCATGTCCCTGGGCTGCCCGGCGCTGAGCTTCCACGACGGCAGGCCGGTGGTGAACAGCCTGCTGTGCTACCCGGAGTGCAGGCTCTGCGCGGACGTCTGCCCCAAGGGCGCCCTGAGCAAGGACTACAACAGGGAGGCCTCCAGTGCCGACTGAGACCACCAACGTTCTGATCTGCGGAACCGGCGGGCAGGGGATACTGCTCGCGAGCGAGATCGTCAGCGCGGCCGCGATGCTTTCGGGGATGGACGTCCGCAAGAGCGAGGTCCACGGTATGGCCCAGAGGGGCGGAAGCGTAGTGAGCCAGGTGAGGTTCGGGAAGTCGGTCTACAGCCCGATCATCGAGGAGGGCACGGCCGACCTGATGATAGCGCTGGAGAAGCTCGAGGCTCTGAGATGGTCGCACTTCCTTTCGGATTCCGGCACCGCGCTGATATGCGACCTCGTCATCGAACCGTCTTCCGTCAGCACCGGCCAGGCTTCCTACCCCGACGTCGAGGCCGGGCTCTCGGACAGGGGCGTGAGGTCCCTCTCGATCGACGCCTTCGGCGAAGCCGGCAGGATGGGCGATCTCCGGGTCGTCAACACGCTCATGGTGGGCGCGGCCTCGGTCTACCTCGGACTGCCCGAAGCCTGCTGGGCCGATGCGATGAGGGAGCTCCTCCCGGAGAAGGCCCTGGAGATCAACACCAGGGCATTCCTGCGAGGGAGGGCACTGGCCGGCGCCTGAAACCCGTCCGGATTCGTGCCGTGAT
>JAKLEF010000125.1 GCA_022703195.1 Candidatus Fermentibacterota bacterium
CTCGCCTGAGGCACCGGCCCTGCACCTGCCGTTCTGGCTGGTCGACATTTCGGTCAAGGGGGGCGGCATCCTCGTCAGGGACGAGAACTGCCCGGCCCGGATCGAGTTTCCCAGGGAACTGGACACTTCGGCCGAGAGAGGCCTGGAGTTCGTCGAGACGAAGCCTTGCTCGACAACAGCCGCCGTGCCGGCCTTCGCGTGCGACCGGGCCGCCGGATTCGGCTCCCTCCTGTCGCCGATCCTCGGATCCATGGAGGGCCGGCCGCACCAGGTCCGCTTCCTCGCCGGAGGCGTCATGTCCGGGCGCGAGGCCCGCGAGACTGCCCATGCCGTCCTGATCGCGGGGCTCAGGCGCGACAACCCCGGCCTGGCCCGCGTGGACCTCGTGACGGAGACATCCGCACCCTCTCTGGCCGCAGTGGGTTTCGACCCCGTCGAGCGCGGCCTCCGGCTTGCAGGAACGCGCCTCGTACTGCCATATACGGCCCTGGCGGATGCACGGGCGCTCCTGTGCTTTTCCGGTCATCGGACGCGTTCTTCAGCAGCTGATTTTTTTACCGGCCATCTTCCATGAAATGAGGGAATCATGTCGGGACACAACAAATGGAGCACGATAAAGCACAAGAAGGGCAAGGCCGACGCCGTCCGCGGCGCGCTCTTCAGCAAGCTGGTCAAGGAGATCACGGCTTCGGCGCGCGAAGGCGGAGGCGATCCCAACATGAACGCCCGTCTCAGGGTGGCCGTTGATGCCGCCAAGGCCAGCAACATGCCGGCCGACAACATCGAGAAGGCCATCAAGAGGGGCACCGGCGAGATCGAGGGCGTGGTCTACGAGGAGATGCAGTACGAGGCCTACGGCCCCGGCGGAGTGGCCATCCTCATCGATGTCCTCACCGACAACAAGAACAGGGCGGCAGCCGAGATCCGGCACATGCTGACGCGCGGAGGCGGCAGGCTGGGGGCCAAGAACAGCGTCGCCTACCACTTCACCAGCCGCGGCCAGATCTTCGTCGATGCAAGGAAGTACGACGAGGAGAAGGTCATGGAGGCCGGGCTCGAGGCTGGCGCCGAGGACATCCAGTCCGAGGACGACACCATCATCGTCGTGACCAGCCCGGCCCAGCTCTACACCGTCAAGGAGAGCCTCGAGAAGGCCGGCATCACAGTGGACGGGGCCGAATCCGCCAAGGTGGCCGACAACGTGGTCGTGCCGGACAGGAAGGAGGCCGAGCAGGCCGCCCGGCTGCTCGAGATGCTCGAGGAGCACGACGACGTCCAGGCGGTCCACACGAATCTGGAGATGCCGGAATAGGTCTCACCGGCGGAGTCGTCCTGGGTGTCGATCCGGGCCTCGAGATCACCGGATACGGTCTGATCGAGTCCTCGGGAGGGAGAGCGGTGCTGCTGGAGGCGGGTACCATCCGGACCCGACGGAGCGCACCTCTGCCAGATCGCCTGAAGGAGCTCTACGAGGGACTTTCCTCCGTCATCGAAGGCTTCTCGCCTGAAGTGATGGGCATGGAGGAGATCTACTCCCATTACGCCCACCCTGCCACCGCCATCGTCATGGGGCATGCCAGGGGGGTGCTCTGCCTCGCGGCCGCCGTCAGGGGCTTACCCGTGACCGCACTCCAGGCCACGCTGGTCAAGAAGCTCGTCACCGGGAACGGCAGGGCCGGCAAGGAGCAGGTTTCCGGCATGGTGCGGCATCTCCTCGGCATCAGGGAGGAGATCAGGCCTCCCGACGTCACCGACGCTCTCGCCGTGGCCATCGCGATCATGGAACGGGGGGGGCCTTGATCGAGCGCATCCGCGGAACCGTCGAGTCGATCGACGACGGAGGGCTCGTCCTGGGGACGGGCAGCCTCTCGGTGCGCCTGCTGGCATCACGGAATCTCACGTCCAGGCTCGTGCCCGGGCGCGTCGAGGATCTGCCTGTGCAGCTCGTGGTCCAGATGGAGGGGAGCAGGGTGCTGCCGATGTGCATCGCGTTCGACGACGAAGTCGAACGGGAGGTCTTCGAGGCCCTCGTCTCGGTCTCCGGGGTGGGCGCGAGAGCCGCGGTGAAGGCTCTCGCCAGGCCGGCATCGGAAATAGCCTCGGCCGTCGTGGCCGGGGACGAGAGATTCCTCTCGACCCTGCCCGGCATCGGAAGGGCGAGAGCCAGGCAGATAATAGCCGCTCTGCAGGAAAAGCTTTCCAGGACCCATTCGCCGTCGGCTCCGCCCGGCGACGCCGCCTCTGAGGCAAGGCTCGTGCTCGCGCAGCTCGGCATCAATCCGTCCGAAGCGGATGCGCTCATCTCCCGGGCCGCGGAGGCCCTCGGCGAGGAGGCCTCCCGCCGGTCATCCGACCTCGTGCGTGAGGCCATGAGGATCAGGGGCACGAGATGACGCGCCAGTCCGTGGTCTCCGGGGAGGTTCAGAACGGCGAGGAGGCAGTGCTCTGCACCCTCAGGCCGAGGCTCCTCTCGGAGTACGTCGGGCAGGGGATGGTCGTCGAGAACCTCGGGATAGCGATAGAGGCCGCAAGGGGCAGATCCGAGCCGCTGGACCACATCCTCCTCCACGGCCCCCCGGGCCTGGGCAAGACCACGCTTGCGCACGTGATCGCTGCGGAGATGGGCGCCGAGATCACCACGACCTCGGGGCCGGCCCTCGAGAGAGCCGCCGACCTGGTCGGCATCCTGACCAACATGCGGGAGGGCGGGGTCCTCTTCATCGACGAGATCCACAGGCTGCCGAGGGTGGTCGAGGAATACCTGTACCCCGCGATGGAGGACTTCGAGATAGACTTCGTCCTCGATCCCGGCCCGCACGCCAGGACCGTGAAGCTGGGGCTCTGCCGCTTCACCATCGTGGGCGCCACCACCAGGGCCGGCCTCCTCACGGGTCCGCTCAGGAACAGGTTCGGCCTCTCCCTCCACCTGGACTTCTACAGCGTCGACGATCTCGCATCCATCATCCTGAGGTCCTCGGGCATACTGGGGGTCTCCATCGATGCTGACGCCGCCGCCATGGTGGCCTCCAGGTCCAGGGGCACGCCGCGAGTGGCGAACCGCCTCCTGCGGAGGGTCAGGGACTTCGCCCAGGTGTCGGGCAGGCAGGGCATCGACGCGGACTCGGCCCTCGAGGCCATGGAGATCAACGGCGTCGACGAATGCGGGCTCGACGTCCTCGACCGCAAGTACCTCGGAATAGTGATCGGGCGCTATTCGTGCGGCCCGGTGGGCATATCCGCCATCGCCGCCACATTGAACGAGGAATCGGACACCCTGATGGACGTGGTCGAGCCTTATCTCCTCTCCGAGGGTTTCATCATCAGGACGAGCCGCGGGCGGTGCGCCACCGCCAAGGCCTGCAGGCATCTGGGCCTCGAGTGGACAGGGAGGGCCGACATGTTCTCGCAGGAGGCGGGACACTGACCAGGAGGCTGCTCCTCCACGTCTGCTGCGCCCCGTGCATGACGGTCACCGAACCCTTCCTGCGGGAACAGGGCTTCGAGTCCACGGCCTTCTTCTACAATCCGAACATCCATCCCTGGCGGGAGTGGAAACACAGGCTGGACACGCTCGGGGAATGGGTGTCGCGGACCGGGACCCCGCTCGTAGTCGACGACTCTTATCCTCTGGAGGAGAACGTCTCGATGCTCGTCGGGTCGGAACCGAGATGCGCCGCGTGCTTTTCCGACCGCCTGTCGAGGGCGGCATGCAAGGCCGTCGAATGCGGATGCGAATCGTTCTCCACCACGCTCATGCTGAGCCCTTACGCCGACCACCCGCTCCTCAGGGCGGCGGGGGAGGAGGCCTCTGCACGCACCGGCGTGCCGTTCGTCTACATTGATCTGAGGCATCTCTACGGCATGTCCGTCCGGCTGTCGAGAGCCGCCGGGCTCTACCGCCAGCCCTATTGCGGATGCATCTTCAGCGAGAGGGACAGGTTCGCGCGCGGGAGACCCGGCCGGGCCTCGCCCGGAGCGTCTTCCTGAAGGATTGCCACTGGTCTGGTTCTTGCTGATATTGACATGGCTACGAGCATATATCAATCGGAGTGGAGGGTCCCGATGAAAAGATTGTGTCTGTTCACCATCCCGTTGTTGCTCATGAGCGGCTCGCTCTGGGCCAACATTGAGAGTCAGACCAACTGGAGCGGCGGGCCGGGGGTCGCCGGACCCGTCAGCGCCTGGGGCGATCATTTCTACCTCGGCACCGACCTCGACTGGGATACCGAGCCCGGTCAGCTCAAGCTTGTCATCGACCAGGGCGAGAACGTGATCGACCCCGCCGTCAACGGCGCCTACGGCTGCGACCTGGTCGACGTCGACCAGGACGGCGACCTCGACATGGCCGGATGCTCCTACTACGACGATTACGTCCACTGGTGGAAGAACAACGGAGCAGGCGAATCCTGGACCGAGTACACGGTCGGGACCATCAACGGTCCAGTTTTCGTCAAGGTGGCCGACATCAACATGGACGGCGCCCGCGACATCGTGGTGGCAGCTGCCGACGCCAACCAGATCGTTTGGTACAGGAACAACAGCGGCGGTACGACCTGGACCGCAAACGTCCTGGAAACCGATTTCGACGCCAGGCAGATCAGCCTTTCCGACTTCGACGGCGACGGCGACCCTGACATCGTGGGCGTGTCCAGCGAGACCGGCGACGTTGTCTGGTGGAGGAACAGGGTCAACCAGAGCCTCCCCTGGATCAAGACGTACATCGACGGCTCGCTGCTGGGGGCCTACGCCTGCGACACCGGCGACATCGACAATGACGGCGACGTTGACGTTTTCTGCACATCCACGTACTACGGGTCGATCGTCCTCTACACCAACGATCTCCAGTACACCGGCTCCTGGATCAAGTCCACGGTGGCCTCCGGGCTCTCCAACCCGTACTCCATAGCCGTCACCGACGTCGATTCGGACGACACGATCGAGGTCGTGTCCGCCAACTGGGCGGGCATCAGCTATTATGACTACTCCGGCGGCAGCTGGAGCGCCGAAACCATCGACGCCACGGTCACCAACGTCACATCGGTGGTCGAGGTCGACATGGACGGCGACGGCGACATGGACCTCGCCTCCTGCAGCAGCGGCTCGTCCGACGACGTCTACTGGTACCAGAACCTGCCGGGCGACTCCTGGGAGAAGAGCCTGGTCGACGGCGACTTCCAGGGCGGCATCTTCGTGGTCGCAGGCGATGTCGACGACGACGGAGTGCCCGACGTGGCCGGCGCCGCAACCGACGAGGACAGGATGAGCTGGTGGAGGATAGGCGGGTTCACGAGCCCCGGCGTCCTCTACTCCTCGATCTACCAGGTCGACCAGGTCGGTTACTGGCAGTCCATGGGCTGGAGCCTGGAGCAGCCTGCAGGCACGTCGATCTACTTCAATCTCAGAGCCTCGGACAATCCGTCCGCGATGGGCTCGTGGAGCCCCAACATCAGCGGCACGAACCCGAGCAGCATCATCGGCCTCCTCGAGGATGGCACGGGCTACCTGCAGTACCGGGTCACGCTGCAGACCTCCAATCCCTATGCCACGCCGTCCCTCAAGGACCTGTACGTCTACTGGAGCCCGACCGGAATAGAGGAGGAGGAGGGCGACAGCATGCTGTCCGTAGCGTCCTCCAATCCGTCGTTCGGCCCCGTCGAGCTTGTATGGACCCTCGAGAACGCCGGCAACGCCGTTCTGACCATCTACGACACCACCGGCAGGCTGGTGCGCGAGGTGGAGAGCGGCTGGTTCGAGGCCGGAGAGCACTCCACGACGGTCGAGGGGCTCCCCACGGGCGCCTATGCAGCCTGCCTGCAGGGCGAAGGCTTCACCGCCCTTCACAGGGTAGTGGTTCTCGACTGACGATCCTCTGCCAAAGGGAAGGGGCGGGCTCCGGCCCGCCCCTTCCACATCTCCCTGGATCCCGGGTCAGGCGCCCGTCATCGGTATCCCCAGGCGCTTGGCGAAGAGGAAGGCCAGGTTCCTGGCCCCGTCCCTCCAGAGCCGCAACTTGGCTTCGCCCAGCCTGCGCGAATAGCTGAAGGGGACGGGGATCT
>JAKLEF010000126.1 GCA_022703195.1 Candidatus Fermentibacterota bacterium
CGCGGACCTTGTTCACGACGAGGGTGGCGAGGGCCTCGCCCTCGACGTCCTCGGCGATGATCAGGAGGGGCTTGCCGAGCTGGGCGATCTTCTCGAGGATAGGGAGGATGTCCTTGATGTTGGATATCTTCTTCTCGTGGATGAGGATGAAGACGTCCTCGAGAACGCACTCCATGGCCTCGGCATCGGTGACGAAGTAGGGGCTGAGGTATCCGCGGTCGAACTGCATGCCCTCGACGACGTCGAGAGTGGTCACCATCGACTTGGCCTCCTCGACCGAGATGGTGCCGTCCTTGCCCACCTTCTCCATCGCGTCGGCGATGATGTTGCCTATCTCTTCGTCGTTGTTCGCGGAGATGGAGGCCACCTGGCGGATCTCCTCGCGGCCCTTGACCTCCTTCGAGAGCGTCTTGAGCTCGGCGATGACGGTTTCCACGGCCTTGTCGACGCCCCTCTTGAGTGCCATGGGGTTCGCGCCGGCCGTCACGTTCTTGAGGCCTTCGCGGTAGACGCACTCGGCGAGGAGGGTGGCGGTGGTGGTGCCGTCACCGGCGTTGTCGCTGGTCTTGCTCGCGACTTCACGGATGAGCTGCGCGCCGATGTTCTCGAACTTGTCGGGGAGCTCGATCTCCTTGGCGACCGTGACGCCGTCCTTCGTGATCGAGGGGGATCCCCACTTCTTCTCCAGGACTACGTTCCTGCCCTTGGGGCCCAGCGTGACCTTCACCGCGCGGGACAGCTTCTCCACGCCGGCGAGGATGGCCTGCCTGGCTTCCTGGTCGTACTTGAGCTGCTTGGCTGCCATCTTCTGTCCTCCTATGCTTCGATTACGGCCAGGATGTCATCCTCGCGGACGATCACGTACTCCTCGCCGTCGATCTTCACTTCCGTGCCGGAATACTTGCCGATGAGGACGCGGTCGCCGGCCTTGACCACCGGGGCCAGGAAGGCGTCCCCGTCCTCGTTGCGCCTGCCCGCTCCCACTGCGATCACGGTGCCCTCGAGAGGCTTCTCCTTCGCCGTATCGGGGAGGACGATCCCGCCCTTGAGGATTTCCTGCGGCTCCTCGCGCTTCACGAGGACCCTGTCGAACATGGGGCGCACCTTGGTGCTCGACATGCTTCTCGGCTCCTTTCGCCAGAGTGTTCCTTACTCGACCAGCTATCCGGGGACTTCGTACCGCTAATGAGCAAAAGGCATGCCAGATTCAGGCATGCCGGCATGGCAAAGGCATCAGGTTGCGCCGCTTTGTGCTGCAGATGGCGCCACGCCCGCGGCCGACTCCATCGACCGCCAGGCAGCGCCCTCCGTGGTCAGATTGGCACTGCCGGAAGGGACCGGATGGAAGACGGCCCGGCGCGGTGCCGGGCCGTCGAGCTATCCTTGCGGGCCGTCAGCTCTCAGAGGGCGGGATGCAGCTGTACGGCACCGTTATGCTGATGGGTTCCTCGAGGAGACCCGGGCCGTAGTCGAGGCCCTGCATTGCTTCCTCGGCCGCACGGGCCACGGATTCCAGTCCGGGGTCGCTGGTTATGGAAACCTCTGTTAGGGCACCGCCCGGGGCGATCGTGAACGACACCGTCACGGTGCCGGTAGCGCCGGGTTCGATGGTCAGCAGGTCCTCGTAGGAGTCTGCGACGGCATTCCTGATCTCCTCGAGCGCCGGGCGCAGCTCGCACATCGCTATCGGGGCCTGCTGCGCGGCAGCCAGGGCGGCGATCAAGAGGAGGATGACGGAGTACTTCACGGCTCCACCCTTTCTATTCCGGAGGCACCAGGTTGAAGGGTACCGATATGTCGAGATTCGAGGTCTGTCCGTCGGCGGGGCCGAAGTTCAGGCCTGCCACGGCCGCCTGGATGGTCGGCTCGAGGGAGGCCAGGTCTCCCGGGGCGCTGACGCTGACGCCTGTCACGGATCCCGACGGCGTGATCGAGAAGTTGATGTAGATGTTGCCGCCTGCCATGGGATTCGTGCGGAGCAGGCTCTCGTAGGCGGTCTGTATCCTCATCTTGATGACGTTGATGCGGCCCCTGATGTCGGTCATGTTCCTCTGGCCGAGATCGAGAGCCTCGCCGCTTCCCGTGGCCGAGAAGCTCACCTGGGCCGCCCTGTGGACCGCTTCGATATCGCTCTGGGAGACGGTTTCAGCGGTCTGGACGACTCCGCCGCCGGCGGGGACCAGCCCGGTGAGGCCGCCAGATCCACCGCCACCGGCTCCGGCTATCAGGGCCTGCCCGGACTGGCCGGAGGCCAGGCCGAGGCCCGACGATGCGGCCGACTGCAGGTCGCCGATGAAGCCGGATCCGCCGCCGGCCCCCTGGGTGCCGTATGCCGCGAAGCCGATGTTCTGAAGCACGCTCTGCCCTGCTGCCGCTCCGGCCGCCACTCCGGCCGGGCCGGGGTTCCCGCCGCCGGGGGTCCCTCCGCCGGGTCCGCCCACGGTTCCGACCTGCTCGCCGATGTCGGACTCGGAGATGATCTCCTCGCCGATGCCCTCGATCTGGGTCTGGGGCGGGTTGGCCAGGCTGGCCACCCTCGCGGTCGGCGCCCTGCGCAGGATGTCCTGCTTGCTCTCCTGTGTGACGACCACGAGGCGGTCGAACACCGCACCGCCTATGAGAGAGAGGAACAGGACGAATCCCATGACGAGCTGGAGGCGGTTCTTCTCGGCCCCCTGGCCCTTGAAGGCTATGGCGTCGTGGGGCCGGGCGCCGAAAACCTCCCAAGAGTACTTCGAGGGAGCTGCAGGCTTCCTCTCGATCACCGCCGGCTTCGGAGGGGCCTTGGGGACGACCTCCTTCGGAGGTTCGGCGAAGCCGAAGAAGACCTCCGTGCCGGCGATGCTTATCACGCCGGACACGTTCTTGTCCATCACCCAGATCCAGGGGTCGCCCGGCTTCTCCTGGCGCATGAGGTTGCGCTCGATGAGAGTGGAGAAGGGGATGATGCTGCCCTTCACCTCGACCCCGCCCTTTATCTGCGGGATCAGGCGCAGGACGTACCTGCCGCCCTGCGGCTCCATCAGGGTGTGGATCCTGGGCAGTCCGGCATTGCGAACGGGCACGGTGTTGTAGTCGGCCTCGCCCACGGTCATTATGCCGGCATTGGGGTAGACGTCCCTCCGGGGGGCTCCGTGAGCCTCGACGGAGATCTTGAGGACCCTCGGATCGTCCTTGACGGGGGCCTGCTCGGCCGCCTTCTCGACCTTCGGCGCGGGCTTCTCGGGCTCCCTGCGCTCCGGAGGGGCGATGAACCCGAAATGGACGGCATAAGGGCCGATGTTGACCTGTCCCTGGTCACCGTGCTTCACGTTCAGGAGATAGAAGCCCTGGTCGTCCCTGGGGAAGATCCCGAGGTCCTTGAGGTCGGCGAAGTCGAGCCTGGTGCCGTCGGACGACGTGATCAGCGCGGTCATGGTCTCCGAGAGCCTCAGCACCCAGGTGTCCCTGTCGGGTCCCGGCATGATGAACACGAAGCTCTCGGGGATGCCCGGGTGCTCGATCGCGATGTTGTTGTTGAACCCGGAGCCGAGCCTGATCTGCACCCTCTCGGGGATGAGCTTGTTGACGACCTTCCCGTCCCTGAGGACGGCTATCGCCAGGACCTTCTTCTCGGGGGCCGTACCCTCAGCCATTCCCAGTACCGCCTCCCTCCTGCATCTTGATGACCTCCAGGTTCTGCGTCGCGTATCCCGCTTCCGAACAGCTGGACATCACCCGCTGGAGGAGGATGGCCGGGACCGCGACGTCGCCCTGGATGTTTATCTGCGTGTCCTCCTCGGTGACAGTACCCCTGAGCTGCCGGCTGTATTCCAGGTGGTCGCGGAGCCTGGTGACCAGGACCGGAATCGAGTTGCCGGTGGACAGCAGGTTTTCGTCGACGGACACGATGGGATCGCCGTCCACCACGATGACCCGGTTGTTGACCTGTATCTCGAGTCTCAGGCTCACCGGATTCTGGATGGTGGACTTCGGAAGGGTCAGGGCGTCGCTGAGGGTCACGATCTGGCCGTCGGAGTTGTAGGACTCGAGCAGGAAGACGACCAGGATCGTGAACATGTCGATCATCGAGGTGAGCTGCACCTCTACCTTCTTCTTGCCCCGGACGTTGGCCTTGGTCTTGTTGTAGCCGATCAGGAGCGGGACGTGCCTCTTGGTGGGAGTGCTCATTCCTCCTCACCTCCCCATCGCGGCGTCGGTGGCCTGCTCGACCGATGCGGTCGGGGCCACCTGGAGGCCGGGCTGGTCGAAGCCGGAGGCCGCGCAGGCGTCTATCGCGGCCACGATGTTGTCGTACCTGGTCTCCTCCACGGTGAGGATCGTCACCTTGTGGAACTCTATCTGCGGGTAGGCCTCGGAGAGCAGGCGGTGCACCTCCGTGGCCTTCGTGGTCAGGGAGTCGAAGTCGTACGTGAGCATGTCCACTCCGTCGACGTTCTGGGTGAAGGAGTAGCATACGTGGGCGGTGCCGGCCACGGTGCCGATGAACATCTCCTCGTCGGTGAGGATGACCTTGGGCTGGAGCCTGTCCTCCTCGGACCTGGCCAGGTTGGCCACGGCGCCTGCCCCGGCAGCCCCGATCCCCTCGGTCTGGGCCATCTGGATGATGGTGACCTCGAGGAATGACGCGCTCAGGAGCAGGAACGGGATGATGCAGCAGAAGAGGTTCATGACAGGGAGCAGGTCGAGCGACTCCGAATGACGGACCTTTCTGCTCCTGCCGCTAGCCGCCTTTGCCATCAGCCTTCCTTCCGGGCCTGTGCGAGCATGTTGATGACCATGACCGAGTAGCGGTCGATGTCATCCACCAGGCCGTCCGCCTTGGAGGTCAGGAAGGAGTGCACGATGAGCTGCGGAATGGCCACGATGAGGCCGAACGCCGTCGTGTTCATGGCCATGGCGATGCCGCTGGCGAGGATGCGTCCCTTGGCCTCGGGATCCGCCGCGGAGACGGCGGCGAATGCCTGGATCAGCCCGAAGATCGTACCGAGCAGACCCACCATCGTGGACACGTTGGCGAGCATGGCGAGGTAGCCCGTGCGGGCGCTGATCCTGGGAAGTTCGGCGAGGGCCATCTCGTCGACGGCGTTCTGGATGTCCCGCTCGGTGCCCCTGTAGTTGCGCAGAGCAGATTCGATTATCCTGGCCAGAGGAGCATCCTCCTCGGCGGATGCGGCTATGGCGCCCTCGATGCTGCCCTTGCGGATGAGGTCGGCTATGCGGGCCATGAATTCCTCGGGCTTGATGTTGGCCTTGAAGAAGAGGAAGACCGACCTCTCGACCATGATCGCCAGCCCGGCCGCGAGGAACAGCAGGATCGGCCACATCGCGAATCCGCCCTCGCGGAAGAACTTCGCGACTTCAGAGATCATGCCGGGCGAGCGGACTTCGGCTTCCGCCCCGGTGGAGTCGGCCGCGGCCGTTGTATCGGCTTCGGCGATGCCGGCCGTATCGGGATCGGCTATGGGTTCGACCGCCGCGGAGTCTGCTGCAGTCGAATCCGATGCTGCGGTGGAGTCTACGGCAGCACTGTCCGGAACGGTCGCGGTCTGCGCGAGCACCGTGCCGCTCGAGAGGCAGAGCACTGTCATGAGCACAGTCAAGAGGGAACGAGGCATCAACGGTCTCCTCTCTGGGCGACCTGGTCTACATGCCGACCAGGTCTAGGACTAGATTTCCGGCCAGGCCCAGCCCGGCGATCACGCCGAACACGAGGCCCTCCTCGTCATCACCTTCCGAATACTGCAGGGCGGAGAGCCCGCCGAATGCGGCGACGGCTCCGTATCTGAGATACCATGGCAGGTTGGCGATCCTCTGGCTGGCGCCGAACGTTGGCTCGTCCGCGAAGGCACCGGGATATACCGGCCTGATCACATCAGAGATGAAGCTCCTGTCCAGGAGCACGTTGCTGAGGCTCGGAGTGCTCTTCAGTATGAGGAACATCGCCTGCGGAGTCCGCAGTTCGCCCTGGATGGTGATCTCCTCGAGGATGAGCCTGCCCTCTTCGAGATGGGCATCCTGCGCGGACGCC
>JAKLEF010000127.1 GCA_022703195.1 Candidatus Fermentibacterota bacterium
AGATGGAACGGCCTCGCGAAACTCGGCTGGATCAGGTCGGAGTCGTTCGAGGCAGGCATCACCTTCGCCCTCCACGAGAGGGAGCGGGGCTGGTCGGACTGGTCCTGGAGCAGGTTCGAGGATCTCTATATCGATACGGACACGACATCGTCGACCTTCGGAGACACTCTCGCGGGTGGAGTCGGGATCGACTGCTCACTTCCGACGCGTTACGACGAAGGATCGCTCGTCGGGCTGGATGCGAGCTTCGGCCTCGGCCAGGCCGGAACCCTCGGCGCCTCCCTCGCGGTGACCGGATCGCGGATCTACACGAGGATCGACGACCCCGCGGGTGGATACCTGGGCGAAGGCTTCGACGAGGAGGACTGGGAGGACTACACCCCTCCGGAGCTCCTCCTCGATCCCGACGGCTTCGTCCGGAGCGGAGTGAACGACCTCCTCTGGTTCGACTCCGAGGACGACGCCCTCTCCGCCGGGCTCGAATGGAGCCTGACCGCCGGGAGGCATTCCCTGGCCGCGGGTTCCGGCCTGATGCTCCACGACATCTCCGAGACCTGCGTCACGCTGCTGGACTCCCAGACCACGGTGGCCTTCCAGGAGTGGGAGGCCTCTCCCACGGAGGGTTTCCTCTCTCTCAGCGACGCGATCGACCTCTCCCGCGGTCTCGCAGTCACCCCGGGGCTGCGGCTGGGCTACTTCGATCCCGCATTCGACTTCACGGAGGAACCCATGCCGACTCTTCCGGGTGCGAACACGGGCGGCCCCCTGCCCGGCGGGAGCCTCTCGACCGAAGCCTCCGCGAAGACCTGGCTGGACATGTCCCTCGCGATCGTCCAGGGCCTCGACGCCCATCATTCCGTCACAGTCGAGTACTCGCGAGTGTCGAGGATGCCCCGCTTCGCATTCCTCTACCCCGGGACCGACTCGGTCCTCGTGAGCGAAGGCCAGTTCGTGGGCAATCCCGACCTAGACCCCGAGGCATGCACCGATATCTCGCTGGGTCTGTCCAGGACCTGCTCCGGCCGCGGCGAGATGAATGTATCCGTCTTCTACCGCACGATGGACGACCTGGTGAGGACCGAGCTGCGTGAGGACCCCGCCCAGGGCTCCTACCGCCAGTTCGACAACGGAGCGACCGCCTCGGTGCAGGGCCTGGAGGTCGCCCATCGTGCAGGCCTGTCCGACTGGCTGGCCTGGTCCGCCACATACACGCTGAGCAGGGCCGAGGGCACATGGTCGGTGCTGCAGCAGCCCGCCGGCTACGAGTGGGTGACGCCCTGGATCTCCGGAACCGACGAGTTCCCCCTGGAATGGGACCGCAGGCACTCCCTCGACCTGTCCCTCGCGGGCGAGTTCCCCGGCCGCTCCGGCGCCCTGGGAGGCCTCGGAGCGGAGCTGGCATGGAGCTACGCGAGCGGGTTCCCGCTGGATACCTCGTATTACGGCGAGGCCCCGGCGACCAGGAACTCCGAGAGATACCCCGACACGACCAGGCTCGACGCCTCCGTCTGGAAGGAGCACAGGCTGGGCGGGCTAGACCTGACCCTGAGGCTCGACGTCGTGAACCTGTCGCAGGAGAGGAACACAGCCTGGGTGGTGGACCCGGAGTGGTACTTCGCTGAGCTCGGGGGTGACGGCGGTTATTCGATGGATCCGACCGGCCCCATGGGCAACAGCCACGCGTTCGCCTCCCCGAGGCACTTCATGCTGGGGCTCACTATCGGCTGGTAGTACCGGCCTCCGGAACCGGCATCAGGCGCGCCCGCGAGGGACCGTCAGGCCCGCGGGCGCATCTCGCGCAGCAGGGGCCGGGCGAACCTGTCCCAGAAGTCGGCGAAGAACCTGTACACGGTCATGTCGCCCTTCATCCTGAACCTGCGCGTCAGCACCGAGATAGCGTTTCCGGCCAGCTTGCCGGGATGCAGAGCGAGCTTGATAAGCGAGAACTGGACGTACACCCAGATCCTCGCCGCCGTGATGAGCCTGTAGTTGTCCCGCCAGGTCGGAGAGAAGTTGATGTCCTCGTATTCGATGCCGTCCGGCTTCAGATCAGCCACGCCCGTCTCCGGAAGCGGGGTCAGCATGAAGGTCACGACCTCGTCGAGCCCGGACGCCGCGAGCTTCCTGATGTAGGAGTAGGTCAGCCTCCTGTCGGCCCCCGACTCGCCGGGGAAGCCCAGGACGAAGTTGCAGTTCACCTTGATGCCCAGCTCGTCGCACCATCTCACTACGTTGTGGACGTGGTCCAGGTCGACGCTCTTGTTCATCAGGCCGAGCACCCTCTGCGAGCCCGACTCAGGAGAGAGGGCGAAGTAGCCGCATCCGGACCTCCTCAGGAGGAGGAGCTCCTCGTAACCGACGGTCTCGGCCTTGATGCCCGACGGGAAGCAGTAGGTGTACCTCCTGCCCCTCCGCAGGAGCTCGAGGGCGAATTCCCTGGTCCGGCTCCGCGAGAGCGAGAAGTTCTCGTCCTGTATGTGGAAGTCGGATACGCCGTACCTGTCGTGGTAATGGTCCATCTCGTCGACGATCCGGCACGGGCTCTTCGCCATCCACTTCCCGCCCCACATCTTCGGGGTCTGGCAGAAGGCGCAGGCATGCGGGCAGCCACGGCTGGTGAACATGTTGATGTACCTGCCGGAGACGACGGGGCCATGGGCGTAGTGCAGCTTCCAGTATGTTTCGAGCGGTATCGAATCGTAGTCGCCGAACGGCAGGTCCTCGATCGGGCAGACCCTCGGCGTGCGGGGTGACTTGATCCCCGCGCCGTAGATGCCGTCGAGGTCGAACTTCGTACCCTTTTCGACGCGGTCTATCAGGAGCGGCAGCCGATGCTCCCCCTCGCCCTGGAGGACGAAGTCGGCTCCGGCCTCGAGGAAAGGTTCGAAACAGAACGTGGTGTGGTAACCCCCGACCACGATAGTGGCTCCCGGGAAGCGCTTCCGGGATTCCTCGACCAGCGCGATGCTGTTGCCGTGTTCGAGGGTGCAGTGCACCGATATGCCGATCATCCCGGTACCTTCGCGGATCAGCGCGACAGCCTCGGCCGGCGTGAGGCCCCTCGCCTCGAACCTGTCCTTGTAGGGCATGAACCTCGAAGGCGCGAGCCCGTACGAATCGACCACCGAGACGTCGTGCCCCTTCTCCTTCAGGACGGCGGCGAGGTATGCGAGGTTTGACGGCATGCCGGGCGTGGAGCCGAAGGGGCTGTTCTTCAGGTTCACCACGGGAGGTCTGAGAAGGGCGACCCTCATCTCCGCCTGTTCCTTCCCATGCTCTCGCGCACGGTGCCCGCCAGGAGCGGGAGCCATCTCCCGGGCGAGAAGACGATCGCGGTGGAGAGAGAGCATTCCCAGGTGCACGTGCATCGTTCCCGCCTGATGGAACGGATGGCTTCCAAGGCAGTCCGCGATTCCAGTATCGGCCCGAAGCGGAAGCCGGATCCACGCACGTCTCCCAGGACTATCCCGCGCGGCTCGCAGAGCCTCAGCCGCCCGACCTCGTCCAGGACGACGATCCTGCGGCCGGCGGGGCAGACAGGGCCCCGGCCGCCCCCGAGGATGCTGCGGACCGATGCGATGTACTCGTTGTTCAGGGCTCTGAAGAACGCGCTGAGGGGGCGCTTTTCGCGCCTCCGGCCCTCGTCGCGGAATTTCGCGTGCTCCCTCACGAAAGCCTGCGGGTCGATTCCCGGAGCACATACTGACGGCCATCCGGGCCTCAGGAGATGAACCTCGTGGTTGTCGGGGCGGATCTCCGATGCGACCCATCTCCGCAGTTCGTCCATGCAGCCGCTGTTCGACGGCATGTAGACCGAGACGACGTCCATGGAGAAGTTGCCGGTATCCTCGCGGAGGGTGCGGAACCTCGACGCGGTTTCGCGTACCCTCTCCAGGCATCCCGGGACCCCGCGCTCCGTATCGTGCCTCCCGTCAGGGAAGTCGATGCTCAGGGCCCCCCGGAAGTGCACTCCGGGGAAGTCGGCCGTGAGCTTCCTGAAGAGGGCTTCCGAGCGGTCGGGCGACAGGCCGTTGGATGGTATGTTGACGTACCTGGTCCCTGCGTTGCGGATATAGAGCGCGATGATCCCGTCGAGATCCTCCCTGAGGACGGGTTCGCCGCCCGAGAGCAGGAGATAGGGTATCCTGCCGCAGCCCTGCGATATCCTCCTGTGTTCGTCGAGCGTGAGTTCGGAAGCCGGGTCGGCCCTCGATACCTCGCCGGCATAGAAGCAGAAGCCGCACCGGGCGTTGCATCTCGCAGTGGCGACCAGTATCAGGAACATCGGCTGCCTTGCGTCGATCAGCGCGGGCAGCGCGCCCAGGATGTTCATACGACTCCGTAACCGGCCGGCGGGCGACAGTGGACGAACTGCTCCGAAGGGGCACCGGCCGTTTTCCGATCCCGCTCCGGAACGATATAATACGTCACCGACGCCCTTTCTGTAAGGGGATCCCGATGTCCGTCCGCATCAGCGCTGTGGTACCGGCCTGGAAGGCTTCCTCGACCCTGGCGGACTGCCTCGGGTCCCTCGAGGGCCAGACCTCGCCCCTTCATGAGATCATCGTGGTCGACGACGACTCGCCCGACGACACCGCCTCGGTGGCCGAAGCTCTCGGCGCGAGGGTCATACGGCTCCCCCGCAACATGGGCCCCGCCAGGGCCAGGAACGAAGGTGTCGCAGCCGCCTCCGGAGATGTGATCCTGTTCGTGGACTCCGATGTCGTCGTCCCCGGGGGTCTCGTCGAAGCGGTCCGCGCACGTTTCGAGAACCCGGCGGTCTCGGCCGTGCAGACACTCTACACCCCCTCCTGCCCGGCGCAGGGGCTCGTCTCCCGCTATCAGAACTTCTACTACCACCATGCCCTGGCGCGCGTCAGGGAGGAGAGCACCGCCATCTTCGCGACCTGGTGCGCGGCGGTGAGGAAGGACCTGTTCGAGATGCTCGGCGGCTTCAATACCGAGATACCCGAACCCACGGTCGAGGACGAGGAGTTCGGGTACGCGATCGCCGATGCCGGAGGCAGGATCATACTGGACAAGTCCATGCAGGTCGTCCACATGGCCGAATACGACCTCCGCGGATTCGCACGGCGCCGCATGAGGATGGCCAGGGCCCAGGCCAAGAGCGGCCTGCGCCAGGTCCGCGATCGGCTCCTCGCGAGATACATCAACGTGCACGAGACCGGGACGCACCACAGCAGGCTCGTCGTGGCGTCCATAGTGATGATGCCGCTCTCACTGGCGTTCACGGCCGCCGCGATCCCGTGCGGGCCCTGCATGCTCGCTCCGTCGCTGCTGCTGTTCTCTTCCGCGATGCTATGCCACCTGGACTTCTTCAGGCAGGCCTCGAGGCAGTTCGGCCCGGGGATACTTCCGGGCTTCGCGCTCATGTGCGCGGCCGACATGCTGATCCTGGCGTGGGGCATCATGCGGGGGACGGCGAGCTTCGCGCTCGGGAGGCGCTACTAGCTGATGGCCTGCGTGCCGCCGGGCGGGATCAGATCCTCCCCGAGATGAACTTGAGCATCGTGTGCAGCACCGTGAATCCGTAAGGGATGGGCTTCAGGCTGGAGTAGCCCTCGCCGTGGAGCGTGGGGATGGGCACCTCGCGTATCGACAGCTTCTTGCGTATCGCTCCGGCGAGCATCTCGGAATCGAAGTTGAAGGTGTCGGAGTAGCCGCGGTAGGGGATCGTCTCCAGCGCCTTCCTGCTGTAGGCCTTGTACCCGCTGTGGTAGCTCGACAGGTCGGCCCTGAAGACGATGTTCTCGAGCCTGTTGAGCACGATCGTCCCCCAGTACCTGGTCTGGGACATCCCGCCCTCGCGCATGTCGCCGTACATCGTCCTGCTCCCGCCGACCACGTCCACGCCCTCGTGCAGCGGCGCGAGCACCACGAGCTCGTGAGCGGGCTCCTGTGGCTCGGGCTCTGGCCCGGCCTCGACGCCGTCTACCGGCGGCGGCAGCGCAACTTCCGGGGACAGCCCGAGGAGCTGATCGCCGAGCTGGCCGAC
>JAKLEF010000128.1 GCA_022703195.1 Candidatus Fermentibacterota bacterium
AGCTCCCCGGGCTCTGCAAGGACGAGATCGACATCCAGGTCTCTAACGGCGTACTGACAATCAAGGGGGAGAAGAAGGAGGTGAAGGACGACAAGACCGAGAAGCGCTACCACCACCGCGAGATGCGCTACGGTTCGTTCGTCCGCGCCATCGCCCTCCCGGTCGACGTGAAGCCCGAGGAGGCCGCAGCCCAGTGCAAGGACGGCGTGCTCACGATCGTCCTGCCCAAGGAGGACAGGGCCGTCCACAAGAAGATCGAGATCAAGAGCTGACGAATCCTGCAGAGTGACAGGGGGCCGCCTCGGGGCGGCCCCTCCGCGTACTCCCCTCAGGGGAGCTCCGCCGGGCATGTTCGGATCGGGCGGCGGCCCCGCCGCGCCTCACCGGAGGTGAACATGGACCTGTTCGATCTGTGCATGCATGCGAGGACCGTCAGGCGCTTCAGGGAGGCGCTCGGCATCGATCCCGCAACTGCGCTCGGCCTCGTCGAGGCTGCGGGGCTCGCCCCCTGCGCAGGGAACCTGCAGGAGCTGCGGTACGTCATCATCCTCGACAAGGCCGGGAGAGAGGCCCTGTTCCCCCTGCTCTCATGGGCCGCATATCTGAAGGACTGGCCCGGTCCCGGCGAAGGCGAGAGACCGGCCGGATACGTCGTGATCCTCGCGCCTTCGGAGGAAAAGCCCTTCACCAGGATAGACGCAGGGATCGCAGCGGGCTACATCACTCTCGACGCCCATGCCGCCGGGCTCGGTACCTGCATCCTGATGTCGTTCGACCGTGCGGGGATGGGCAGCCTGCTGTGCGTGCCCGAAGGCCTGTCGCCCATTCTGGTGATAGCCCTCGGGGAGCCGGCCGAGGAGGTCGTAGTGGAGACTCTGCCGCCCGGCGGCCATGTGGAGTACTGGCGCGACTCGGAAGGCGTTCATCATGTTCCGAAGAGACCCGTGTCCGATCTCCTGATCACCTGACAACGGAGGTACCCCATGCTGTCCGCGCAGGATTTCGCAGCCCGCAGGGCCGCCCTGATGGAAAGGCTGCCGGACCGCAGCCTGGCGATAGTCCCGCCGTCGAGCGAGAAGCAGTCTTCGGCGGATGCCACGCATCCCTACGTACCTTCCAGGAACCTCTACTACCTGGCCGGGATGGTTCAGGAGAACACCTGGCTCCTCATGATCCGCACCCCAGCCGCGGGCGTCCAGGAGATGCTCTTCACCGATCCGTTCGATCCCGAGTACGAGAAGTGGTGGGGCAGGAAGCTCACGAAGGAGGAGGCCTCCGAGGTCTCGGGCATCAGGGACGTCCGGACCGACCGCGGCTGGGAGGGGTTCATCGACAGGCTCCTGGCGCGGAGCGGGATAGAGAACGTCTTCGTCGACTATCCGTCGAGCGGCCTCGGGCAGCCCAGGGGCGAAAGGCAGAGGTTCGCCGGAAGGCTCGCCGAGGCGTGGCCCGATCGCGCGCATTCGAGGCTCTCGCCGCATATCTTCGCCATGAGGATGGTGAAGGACGACAGGGAGATCGAGCTGATGCGCGAGGCCGCAAGGATCACCGGCGAGGCCTTCGCGGCGGTCCTCTCGGTGCTCAGGCCCGGAATCCGCGAATGCGTCGTCGAAGCCGAGATTATGAAGACCTTCATAGCCTCGGGCGCCCGGGCGGCCTTCCCCGTGATAGCCGCCGGGGGCGGAAGGGCCACATGCCTTCACTACACGAGCAACGACGCAGTTCTCGAGGAGGGGGATCTCCTCCTCATCGACTTCGGGGCGGCATGGAGCCTGTACAGCGCCGACATAACAAGGACCGTGCCGGTTTCGGGAAGGTACACGGACAGGCAGAGGCAGCTAATGGAGCTGGTGCTCGAGACGCAGAGGGACGCCATAGCCCGGCTGACTCCGGGCAAGCTGCACGCCGACTGGAACCAGGAGGTGGCGACCGCCTATGCCGGAAGGCTCGCGGCAGCCGGGATCATCCCCGATCCGGCCGGGCTCGAGGCCGTCTACTACCACCGTACCGGCCACCATCTCGGCCTGGATACACACGATGAAGCCATCCCCGACATCCCCGCCTCGCCCGGCATGGTGTTCACCGTCGAACCCGGGCTGTACATCGCCTCCGAATCAACCGGGATCCGCATAGAGGACGACGTGATGGTGGCTGATGGCGGCAGCCGGATCCTCTCGGACATGATCCCGAGGGAGCCGTCCGACATCGAAGCGATGATGCGGGACAGATAGGCCTGGATGGTTTTGATCCCCGACGAGGAGCTGATGCGCCTGGCTCTCTCGGAGGCCGGCCAGGCTCTCTCGGAGGCTGAGGTCCCGGTGGGCGCGGTTCTCGCGCTGCCTGACGGCCGGGTGTTCCCCGGCCACAACATGACGGCCGCCCTCGGCCGGCCCTCCGCGCACGCCGAGCACATCGCGATCGAGAAGGCGGCCGGGGCGCTCTCGGACTGGCGCCTCGAGGGATCCGTGCTGGTGTCGACCGTCGAGCCGTGCCTCATGTGCGGGGGCCTGGCGGTGCTGGCCCGCGTGTCCCGGATCGTGTTCGGCGCTCCCGATCCGCGCTTCGGGGCCTTCGGGTCCGTGACGGACATCACGGCGATGGGGAACCTCAACCATTATCCGACAGTCACAGGGGGGCTGATGGCCGAAGAGGCCGGCAGCCTGGTCCGATCCTTCTTCAGGAGCCTGCGCGCCGGACGCGCGGTTCCAGCACCTGAAAGCGGGGCATGATGGCCAAGTTCGTTCCCGATCCGGACGAGAAGGTCCTCAAGTCAGGCATGATCCTCACCCTGCAGGGCGGGAAGATCAAGTATCCGGCCTCCTCGAGGTTCTTCATCACCGACAGGCGGTTCGTCTGGCACGATCTCGGAAAATGGGCCTTCCTGCAGAGCCAGGGTGCGCTCTGGATGCTGCTGGTGAAGGGGAAACCGGTGTCCTTCCCCCATTCGGGGATGAGGATCACCCACGGCAAGTATGCGCTGAACAAGGACCTGCTCGAGTTCAAGGCGCAGGATGGGCGGAGCATCCTGGTCTCCAGGCGCGAGAAGACGCTCGAGATGTTCCGCGAAGCCCTGGCCCAGGGCGGCATCGGCCTGGTCCAGGAGTCGGCGGAGGAGTGGTCGATCCGGGCCTAGGCCCTGCGGACGGAGGAAGGATGGCGTACGGCGATCCGATCCGGGAGACTCGGCGGGCTGTCTTCGCAGGCGGCTGCTTCTGGGGGATGCAGCAGCACTTCCGCTCTCATCCCGGAGTGATCCGCACCACGGTGGGCTATATCGGAGGCGTCGAGCCGAACCCCTCCTACGAGCTCGTCTGCTCGGATTCGACCGGATACGCAGAAGCGGTCGAGGTCGTCTTCGATCCTGGAGTGACGAGCTTCACCGATCTCGCCAGGCTGTTCTTCGAGATCCACGATCCGACCCAGGCGGACGGCCAGGGGCCCGACAGGGGCCGCCAGTACAGGTCCGCGGTCTTCTATACCGATGAAGCCCAGAGGCTCGAAGCGGAGAGGCTGGTCGGAATCCTCGAGGAGCGGGGTTTCGCGGTGGTAACGGAGATAGTTCCGGCCACCGTGTTCTGGCCCGCGGAGGATTACCATCAGGACTACTACCGGAAGACGGGCGGCATCTCGTTCTGCCATGTCAGGAGGGACCGTTTCGGCGACTCCCTCCGGAAGGGATGACGATGGTTCCTCCCTGCCTTCTGGTCATTCTCATCTCTGCGGTACACCCTTCGGACGGAACCGGGTCCGGCGCCGGGGCCCGAGTCCGGGAATGCGTCGATCAGGCCATCCTCAGGGGGATAGAGGAACTACCCGATTCCCTGCTGCCTCGGGGATGCGACGACCTCCTGATCGTGCCGGAGGAGGGCTACTGGGAGGATGCAGTGCTGCACCTCGTAGGGGCCGGAGCGGATACGACGGACTTCGGTACATTCGAATACGGGGGGATGTACAACCCGGCCAAGACCGAGTGGCGCTGGCTGCCGGCCGACGGGATCGTGCAGGTATACTCCCAGTTGCCGTTCAGCGCATTCACGTACTGGGCCGAGTACCGCCTCGGGACGGAACCTCCGGCCCTCGTCCTGCTCGGCGAGGGGACGATGGACCCCTCGCGGGACGCCGTGGATGCGGCCAGGCGCCTGATCGACTCCGGCATGGTCGCCCAGGCCGTCGACACCCTGTCGATGATCTTCTACCCGCAGTACTACTACGAATCCGAGGAGATGGGGGCCGCCCTGCTCAGGCGCAGCCACGAGCTCGCGTTGCAGTCCTACCGCGACGGCGACGTGATGGCCGCATGCTCCGTGATGGCCCTGCCGTTCGAGCACGACTACCTGTTCAACCTGGATTGCGGCTGGATACCGGGCATCGATTCCGGGGAGGATTACCGTGCCGGCGCCTATGCCGGTCACATGCCCTTCGAGGAAGCCATCGTGATCGCCAACGACTACGGCTTCTTCCTGCTCGAAGCCGGCCATCCCGAGAGGGCTTCCGTGATACTGGAGGGCGTGATCGCCGTGGCGCCCGACCGCGCCGTGGCGTATCTGAACCTTGCCGACGCTCTCTGGGCGCTGGGCCGGTTCGGCGAGGCCAGGCCCCTTTACAGGATGTACCTGGAGCTCCTGGGCGACGACGGACTGCTGGACCGGGCGCCGGAGTACGCGATGGTGAGGAGCGAGTGATGAACGATGAAGCCCTCGACGGATACTGCGGGCTCTGGTGCGGCGCCTGCGAAATAGTGAAGGCCGAGCGAAACGGCACACAGGACGGCATCGCCGGCATCTTCGGGGTCGAGCCGTCTGAGATACACTGCAGGGGATGCAGGTCGGAAGACGTGTTCGCGGGTTGTTCCAGGTGCCCGATGAGGGCATGCGCTTCGACGCGGGAGGTCGAGTTCTGCTCCGACTGCCCGGACTTCCCGTGCGGTGAATACCACAGGATCGCCTCCTCGGACGACAGCCTCCCTCCTCACTTCAGGACGACGATCAGGAATCTCGGAGAGATCAGGGAGAAAGGCGCATCCGAATGGAGGCGCCTGCAGGCGGGGAGATGGGCATGCCCATCGTGCGGGCGCCCATTCTCCTGGTATGCCGAGGAATGCTCCTGCGGCCAGGATCTGCGGGGCAGGAAGGACTGGGAAAAACTCTAGCAGAATATAGGCGCTTTCCTCGCACCGGTTTCGCGAAGTGGAACTGGTGAGTAGCACTACAGCAGTTTCCTGCCGGGAAACTGCGAGTGTGCGTGCCAGTCTCGCGAGAGAGACTGGATATGTCAGCCCCGCTGATCAGAGCTGGATCGTACGCAGAATGTTTTGCCACGCAGTGCGCTGAGCGCCCGGCGTGAGTTCATGGCGGGTCAGACGAGAGGATGTTGAGCAAAGGCCGGTTCGCACTCGCAGGTTCGCTTCGCGAACCTGCTGTTGCTCCCAGCCATCTGACTTCGCTCAGCGAAGTCAGAGGAAGAGGCTGCTGAGGCTCTGCCCGGAGTGGATCCGCTTGATGGCCTCGGCGAAGACGGGGGCCACGGACACCGTTTCGATCTTGGTCACCGGGCCGCCGTTCACCGCCGCCGCGGCGCCGGTGTCGAACTCGATGGTGTCGGTGATGAAGAGCCTTGTGATCGGGCTTTCCTCGATGAGCTTCACTGCCTGCCCCGAGAGCACCCCGTGGGTCACGAACGCGAAGATCTCCTCGGCCCCGCGATCCCTGGCCGTCTCGGCCGACAGCACCAGGCTCCTGCCCGACAGGATCTCGTCGTCGCACATGATGACGGTGCGGTTCTCGAGGTTGTCCACGCCCTCGACCGACCTGACGTGCGGCCGCTCGGAGTCGTCGAAGCGCACCTTCTTGACGTAGCCGGTGACCACCTCGGGCGCGCCTCCCGCCTCCTTGATGGCCCGCGACACGTACACCGCCATCGAGTCGTTCTCGAGGATGCTCCCGGAGTCGGGCGCCAGGAAGGCTATCCTCTCGCGGCCGAGCTCGAGGATC
>JAKLEF010000129.1 GCA_022703195.1 Candidatus Fermentibacterota bacterium
TTCTCACCTTCGGGCTCGTCCTGCTCTTCGCCGGAGCCGGGCTGGTGCTCCATCTCGGGGCCAGGCAGCCTGCCAGCCTGATGCTGGCCCTCACCGTCGTCGCATATACCCTGGCCCACCTCGCATCGATCTCCGGCACTCCCCACAGGGTCGCGCTCGACTTCCCCCTGGCCGTACTGGCGGGAACGGGCTTCGGGGTCTTCCGGGCCCGGGCCGGCGCAGCTCGCAGGTCTTCCGTTGCGCGGCCTGATAGTTAAGACACACGCCTTCGGCGACGCCCTGACGGCCTCTCCGGCCGCGGCGGCCCTCGTCTCCTCCGGAGGGGAGTGGACCGCCCTGGCGGGGCCGTCGAGCGCCGAGGTCTGGCGAAGGCTGCCCGGTCTCCGCTCCGTCATCGAGGCTCCGTTCCCGGCCCCGGGGGTCCTGGGCGCGGCCAGGCTCGTTCTCTGGACGGCAGCCTCCGCCCGCGCCCTCGGCGGATTCGACATGACCGTCGTCATGCATGCCAGCCCCGGCGTCAGGAGATGGATAAGGCTCGCTACCGGGGCGCCTTCGCGGAGCGGCGGCCGGTCGCCGCTGGGCGCGTGGGAGAAGGTCAGCCCGCTGGACTCCCCCGGATTCGCCGCCGGTCTCTATGCCCGCATAGCCGGTGCCGGGGTCGACTCCTTCAGGCCGGTCTTCGCGGTGCTCGAAAGGGAGAGGGAGGCTGCCCGCGGCATGATCGGGGAGGGCCGATTCCTGGCCGTGGCGCCCGGAGGCGGCCGGAATCCCAGGGATACCGTTCCAGAGAAGCGGTGGGCGCCGGAGAGATTCGCGGACGTGATCCGAAGAGCATCCGCCCGCGGGCTGAAGGCCGTCCTGCTGGGCGACTCGCACGACCGGGCCTCGGCCGGGGCGGTCTCCCGGCTTGCAGGGGCGGCGGTCGCCGCGGACCTCACGGGGCGCACGGGATGGGGAGAGGCCGCCGCCGTGATGCAGAGGTGCCGGGCCTTCGTCGGACCTGATTCCGGCCTTGCCCATCTCGCCTGCGCGGCTGGCCTCCCGGCGGTGGTCCTGTTCGGCCCCACAGACCCGGACAGCCTCTACGCGCCGGGCCTGATCGAGGCTGTGCGCACGGACAGCCCCTGCTCCCCCTGCTATTCCAACAGCGTGTTCCGCGGCTGTCGAACGGGCAGGGGGGATTGTATGTTCCGCATCGAGCCCGGCAGGGTATGGTCCACTCTGGAGAGAATCCTGGATGAAGACGAGCGCGGTTAATCCGCCCTTCCTGAGGCGGTTCAGCAGGGGACAGCGCAGCCCGGCCGTGACCAGGAGCGGCACCCTCTACTATCCCATATGGCTCTCCTACGCGGTCGGGGCCCTCGAGTCCGCCGGACACGATGTCGACCTCGTCGACGCCCCGGCCTCGGACCTCGACGAGGACGCAGTGCTCCGAAGGGTTTCCGGACATGGTTCGCAGCTCGTCGTCCTGGAGTCGTCGACTCCCTCGATAGAGAGCGACACGGCGTTCGCCGACCGCCTGGCCGGGGATGGAAGGACCGTCATTCTTGTCGGAACCCATCCCTCCGCCCTCCCTCGCGAAACCCTCGCATCGGGCAGATCCTTCCAGGCCGTCGCCGTCGGCGAATACGACCTGACCGTGCGCCTCGCGGCGGACGCCCTCGCAGGCGGAGACGCCATGAGCCTGCGTTCGGTGCCCGGGCTGCTGCTGCGCACGGGCGGGGAACCCTTCGACACCGGTCCGTGCCGCAGGCTGGACGACCTCGACTCGCTGCCGTTCGTGAGCTCGGTGTATGCCCGGCACCTCGACACGCGCAGGTACAGCAATCCCAACGCGCTGCACCCCATGGTGATGGTGATGGGCGGGCGCGGGTGCCCCAACTCCTGCTCGTTCTGCCTCTTCCCGCAGACCCTGACGGGCAGGGCCATGAGGACGCGGTCGGTCTCGAACATCGTCGACGAGGTGCTCTGGGTGCGTGACAACATGCCGGAGATCAGGGCCGTCTTCTTCGAGGACGACACGATCTCGGCCGACAGGACGAGGCTGCGCAGCCTCGCAGACGCACTCCTCGAAGCCGGGAGCCCTCTCAGGTGGACCGCCAACATGAGGGCGGACGTTGACTACGAGACCCTGCGCGCCTGCAGGAGGGCGGGCCTCAGAACCGTGTGCACGGGTTTCGAGAGCGGCGACCCGGGCATGCTCGCTGCCATGCGGAAGGGGCTCGACGTAGCTACCATGAGGCGCTTCGCCCTCGACGCGGAGCGCGCCGGCGTGCTCGTCCACGGCTGCTTCCTGTTCGGGGCTCCGGGCGAGACCAGGGCCTCCATGCAGCGAACCCTCGACTTCGCCCTCTCCCTGCCTCTCTACACGGCCCAGTTCTATCCCCTGATGGTCTATCCCGGAACGGAGGCCTACGACGAGGCTGCGGCCGAAGGCCGGATCGTGCCTTCGTGCTTCCGCGACTGGCTCTCGCCTGAGGGACTGCACACGGCGGTCGTGAGAACCGGAGAGCTGTCCGCGTCCGACATCTCGGCCTTCTGCGACCATGCCCGAAGGCGGTTCTACCTCAGGCCGGGATACGTGGCCGGAACCATCGCCAGGACGATCTCTGATCCTGCGGAGAGGAGCAGGACGCTGAAGGCCTTCTCGACGTTCTGGCGGTTCCTTCTCCCCGGGAGGCGGTAGATTGCCGGCCTCCGTGGTGATCCCCGTCCACGCGGCCGGCCCCAGGCTGCTCCAGTGCCTGGTGGCGCTGAAGGCTCAGGATCTGCCGGGAGGGCTCAGGATCATACTGTCCCTCGACGGCTCGTTCCCCGTCCCCGCCGGGGTCGCATCGCTGGCCGACTCCATCGTGACGGGGGTGCACGGCGGCCCGTCCGCCGCCCGGAACAGGGGTTTCCGGGCGTCGACGGATCCAGTGATCCTCTTCACGGATGCCGACTGCGTACCGGAGGCCGGCTGGGCGGCCTCGCTCACGGCGGCAGTCGAGGCGGGTGCCGACGCTGTGAAGGGAGTCTACTCCTCGGGCGGGGCCCGTATCGTGCAGCGGCTCCAGCAGGTCGAGTTCGAGGAGAGATATGCGGGTCTTGAACCGGGCGGGGCCGTGGACATGGTGGACACCTACTCGAGCGGTTTCAGGAGGGCAGCACTCGAGGAGTGCGGAGGATTCGACGAGCAGTTCCCCGCGGCCGACCACGAGGACGTGGACCTCTCCTACAGGATGGCGGAGCGCGGCATGATCCTCCGTTTCGAGCCCGGGGCGAGGGTCGTGCACGAACACAGGCCCACCCTGGCCGCCTATGCCAGGACCAAGTTCTCCCGCGGGCGATGGAGGGCGGTCGTGACGCGCATCCATCCCGGGAGGAGCATCTCCGACAGGTACGTGACAGGGAGTCTGCGCGTCCAGCTTGCACTCTGCGCCATCTCCCCGGCTGCGGCGCTCCTCGCCTTCGTTGAACCGCTCGTCCCGATCGCCTGGATGGCCGCATTCCTGTTCTCGTGCATACCGCTGATCCGCACCGCGCTACGCGTCGATCCGCCGGTTTCGCCCCTCGTGCCGGCCTTCGCCTTCGTCAGGGGAGCCGCACTGGTGTGCGGGCTCTGCGCGGGCGCCATCCGCGGCGGAGCGGCCTGATGCTCGCCCCGGTCAGGAGGGCCGACAGGGTCCTCAGCCTGTTCCTCCTCGCCGCCGACACCGTGGCCGTGCCCGTGATATTCCTACTGACCTTCTGGCTCAGATCAGCCGTGATAGGCGACCACGTGCCCGGCTTCGACGTCCGCTTCGGCGACTACCTGCACGTCATACCGGCGATCTGGCTCCTGTGGGTGGTCTGTTTCGGCTGGGCGGGGCTCTACAGGCCCAGGAGGCTCCCCGGCGGCACCGCCGATATCCAGAAGACCATGAAGGCCCTGCTGGCCATGTCGGTGGCGATGATGGCGGCCAGCTACCTGGCCCAGAAGGACTACTCGCGCCTGATGCTCATCCTCTACACGGCCTGCGCCGTTCCCGTCGCCTCGATCTTCAGGGCGGCGGCCAGATCGCTGGCACGGCGCGTCGCTCCGGTGATGGAGGCTCCGAGGGTGCTCGTGGTGGGAACCGGAGAGGTCGCGACCAGGGTGGCGGGCAGCCTCGAAAAGCTCCCGAAACCTCACCCGGTGGTTGTCGGCTTCATCTCGCCGGCCTCCGACGACGGCGGACCCAGAACGGTGGGAGGCATCCCGGTCTCCGGCTCGCTGAACGATCTCCCGAGGCTGCTGGTGAGCATGAAGATAGACGAGGTCTTCTTCGCGGCGCCCGACCTCGACAGGGGGAGGATCCTGGACGTCATCTCGTCCGTCGAGAAGAGCGACGTTCACTTCAGGGTGGTCAGCGACCTGTTCGAGATCTCGTCCGCCCCGACCGACCTGGACGATCTGGCCAGGCTTCCTATCATCGAGATAGGGCATTCGCCCCACGGCATGCCGGCAAGGGCGGTCAAGCGCCTGTCCGACATCGTTATGGCATCCCTGGCCATCGTGGTTCTGAGCCCATTCCTCGTGATCATCTACCTGGTGCTCCTTCTGGGGGGGAACGGATCGCCCGTGTTCAGGCAGGTGAGGATAGGGCGGAACGGGGTGCCCTTCACCTTCTACAAGTTCAGGACCATGAAGCCGGAGACGGGGGAGTACGAGGTCGCTCCTCTCTCGCCAGGCGACCCGAGGGTCACCCGGGTCGGGAGGTTCCTCAGGCGCACCAGCCTCGACGAACTGCCCCAGCTCTTCAACGTGGTCGCCGGGAGCATGAGCATGGTGGGCCCGAGGCCCGAGATGCCCTTCATCGTCGAAGGATATTCGGAATGGCAGAAGAGGAGGCTCGAAGTCAGGCCGGGCATAACCGGGCTCTGGCAGATCATGGGCCGGAAGGACCTACCGCTCCACGACAACATAGAGTATGACTTCTACTACATAAGGAATCAGTCGTTCATGCTCGACGTCGCGATACTTCTTCGCACCGTGGCGACCGTCTTCAAGGGGAGGGGAGCCTACTAGGTGGCCGAGGATCTCGGCAGGATCTGTTTCGAGGCCTGTCCGGAGGCCCTGATGATCGTTCGCGACGGGCTCGTCGTCAGGGTCAACGAGGAGATGCGCAGGCTCCTCGGGATCAGGGCGGGGTCCGAAGCCGAGGGCAGGCGCATCGAGGAGATCATCCCGATGGACCTGGACAACCGGGTGGGCCTCCATGCAGCCCTCTCGCGGATACTCCCCGGCGACGTGCGGGCATACGAGTGGGAGCTGTCCCTGCCCGGAGCGGTCTACATCCCCGTGATCATCCGCGCGACTGGGCTCGGCGGGGGCGGCCTCCTCATCTCCCTCCGCGACTTCACCGAGGGACAGCAGAGGAACAGGGCCATACTCGACCACGAGGAGCAGAGGCGCGCATTGCTGGAAGCGACGGGCAGCCCGGTGTTCTGCGTGGACAGGGATTGCAGGATCCTCTGGTGCAGCGGCTCTTTCGCGTCCATCGCCGGCGAGCGCCCCGGGGCCCTCGCCGGGAGGCAGTGCCACCGGATGCTCGGGGTGCTCGACTCGCCGTGCCCCGGATGCCCTGCGATACAGGCCATGAGGACCCGGTCCGTGCTGTCCAACGCCCCGTGCGCCCCGGGAAGGGGTCTGACGGTTTCGGTCTCCTCCTTCCGGGGATATGACGGCTCGCCTGCCGGCGCAGTGCTGATGATCCTCGAGGGCCCGCCGGGGGCCGGGTCATCGTCGGACGGCGTCGGCGAGGCCGCTGCAGCCCCGCCCGGCCGGGTCGACGGCGGAGCCGGGCGATCCCCGCTCCAGGAGCCCCCTCCCGGGGACGCTCCGAGCCAGGGAGCAGCCCCGCGCGACCTCGATGTCACGGGATGGCTGCACTCGTCGGCTGGAAGGCTCGAATCGCTCCTGGGCTCCCCTCTCGAGATCCTTGCGCCGGC
>JAKLEF010000013.1 GCA_022703195.1 Candidatus Fermentibacterota bacterium
ATGGGTTGGCCGCAACCATCGTTGCCTCCACCGGTTCCCCGCCGTCGGCGACTCCCTCGGGGTCCTGCAGGCATACCTCGACCGAGTGTCCCCCCGCAGACAGGGCCGGCAGGACGACGAAGAGCCGCGAAGACCTGGCCTCCCATGGTATCGAGACTCCGTCGAGCTTCACGTGGAGAACCGTTTCGCTGTCTGGCACGTCGGCCACGAAGGTGAGCCCTGGCCCGGCAGAGCCCTCGAAGTCTGCGGTCACGAGTCCTCCGGCGGTTCTCAGGGAAGTGAACGTGATGCCCGCCTCCTCTTCGAGGAACAGCCCGTAGTCCTCGGGGAACATCCAGCCGAAGTGGGGCATCTCCTCGAAAACGGAGCAGATGCTGTCTATCGCAGCGAAGACCGCAGGGTTCCCCCAGCCGAACATCCTGTCGGGATGGCTTCCCAGAAGGGCGTGCTTGCCTCTTTCCAGCACGGTGACAGCGTACTCGTAGGGAGCGGGCGGGTAGTCGCCCCACCAGACCGTGTTGCTTCCCCAGATAGAGCCTCCCGGCTCCTCGTAGTGCGACATGTACTGGTCGATGAAGGGCTCGCCGCCGATCTGCTCGTACCACCTGATCCCGTTGCAGTAGAAGTCGAAGCCGTATGCGGCCACGGCCTCGAGGCCGCTCTGGCTCGTCCTGTGGCCGGGGAACCTCATGGCACGAATCTGCGAGTTGTCGAGTCCGATGGCGGCCAGATCCTGCCTCATCACGGAGAACCTCTCCATGTGCTCGGCGGGTTCGTACGTGATGAACTCGTGGTAGGGGTCCCACGCCGAGTCTGGGGAGGGGGTGTGGTGGTACCCGTGGGAGCCGAGGGTCACCTGGCCGGCCCAGGAAAGGGCGTCGTCCTGGATGTCGACGAGCCATTGCCGGTAGGCGGGCGGGGCGAAGTCGGCCAGGCGCCAGACGGAATGCCAGTGCGACCAGCTCTGCTCGAAGCCCTGCTCGGCCCACATCGAGTCGCAGTTCGGGGCCAGGATGGCGTCGGGCAGGATGATCCAGTTCATCTTCATGTCGGGATGGTTCTCCAGAAGGGCGATGAGCCAGGCCGAGACCCATTCGCCGCCCTCCGCCGATTCGGAGAAGGCCCAGAGCGTGGTGTCGGGGGGATGGCGGAACGGAAGGTCGTCGAGCATCCAGGAGGCTGTTCTCTCGAGCCCCGACGGATGGGCCGAGAGATAGGAGGGGATGAAGCCCGGCTCGAGGGCTATCCTGAAGAAGCCGCGGACCTCCCTGCCGGCGGTGAGGACCGAGTGCAGGTCGGGCCCCGTCGCGGTCTCCCGGGGCGGTTCCGTGTCGAGAAACCGGAGCCGGAGTGCGGGCCCGGGTGCCGGCGGGTCATCCAGGGCCAGTATGTCGAGGGCGGGATTCGGGAACACCATGCGCGCTTCGAGCAGCCCGTCGAGCCGCGACAGGCGGACCGCCTGGTCGCCCGAGATGCGGCAGAGGCCGTGCGCCCCGGTGAGTTCGAGCACCCTGTCGGGGCCGGACTGGTTGGAGAACGAGGCCGAGTCGAACTGCTGGAGGCTCATGCCCATCTCCAGGGGTTCCATGACAGGAGCCCCGCCGGTAGCCTCCAGCAGGACGGCCACCTCCATCCCGCGCCCCACCAGGCGGTATGTCACCTCCGCGGCCAGCGGCAGCTCGACCATCCCCGCGGCGAACCCCGGGGACGAGAACACCGCCTCGGTGTCCGAGAGCATCTCGAGGGTGCCGTCCACGGGGGACAGGCTGCCGCAGCGCAGGGCGCAGAAGTCGCCGCCGGACGCGAGGTCGATGCCGGTCGGGAGGTCCTCGAAGCGCGTCACCGAACCCGCAGGCGCCACCGAACCGGATGCCGTTATCTCGACCTCGACAAGGCCGTTGGAAAGCACGGCCGAGCGCACCCCGGCCGCTCCGGGCGAAGCCCCGGCCCATGCGGCAGCCACCAGAACCGTCAGCAGGTCGCGCATATCACATCCGTCAGTTGGACAGCGGCTCCATGTCCTCCGACAGGCCACCCGCCACCGATACGAACCATTCTCCCGCACCGAAGTACTCCCCGGCGGCACGCCGGAGGTCGTCGACGGAAAGGGCCAGGACCCTCTCCTCCCTGATGCGGTCGTAGCCCAGGGGGAGCCCGATGGCTGCAGTGCGCACCAGGGCGGATGCCCTCTCACCGTAGGTCGTGCCCGACATGGCGCTCTCGCCCACGGTCATCGCCTTCTGGAGATCCAGCTCGATGGGCTCGACATCGCCGGAAGCCATCCTGGCGCACTCGAGGATCACGGAACCCAGCGCCTGCTGGGCGTAGTCGGCCCTGGTGGAGAGGTAGGCCGTGAAGAACCCGGCGTCCAGCGACGCCCTGTTCCAGCTCCCGACGTCGTAGGCAAGCCCCTGCTCGTCCCTGACCGAGTGGCCGAGTCTGGAGCCGATACCCGCCCCGAGGATGCCGTTCATGGCCGTGAATGCGTCGTAGAGCGGAGTTTCGAGGGCCGGACCCGGCACTCCGGCCAGGACCGCGGCCTGGACCCTGCCCGGCATGCTGACAACGGCCGTATCACCCGGAAGTGTGGACAGAGCGGGGGTTGCCATGACAGGGAGAGGGTCGGAAGGAGACTCCCATCCCCCGAACCACTCCTCCGCAAGCGCCAGGGCAGTGTCGTACGTCACGTCCCCTGCGATCACCAGGACCGCCCCGCCGGGGCGGCAGCAGAGCCGGTGGAACTCCCTCACGTCGTCGTTCGAGATCGCCCCGAGCGTCTCCCCGGTGACGATCCGGGCCTCGGCCGGATCGGCGAGCATCATGCGGTCGAGCTGGTCCATCGCGACGAGGAAGACGCTCTCCCCGCGCTGCCTTACGCCTGCTGCCATCTCCTCCCTGCAGGTTTCGATGTCCGCATCCCTGAGGGCGGGGCGGATCAGCAGGTCCGACACGGATTCCATGACGAGCGGGAGATCCTCCGAAAGCGCCGTGACGGAACCGGATGCGAACTCGTCCCCGGGGCGGAACTCCATGTAGGAGCCCTCGTCCTCGAGCCTGCCGTTGAAGGCGGCATAGTCGAGATCTCCCGTCCCGTACAGCATCGCAGCCGCGGCGAGGCCGGCCATCCCGGCCTTCCCGGCCGGGCAGGTCAGCGATCCCATCGGCACGGAGAACGCGACCGACACCACTTCGAAGGTATGGTCCTCGGACACTATCAACGAAAGGCCGTTCGGGAGCGTCGTGGCCACGGCTCCATCGGACACCGACCTGCCGGAGGGGGTGAGCATCGACGCCGGTATGTCGAGCCCGTCGTAGCTGATGTCCGAAGGCGCCTGGATGTCCACGGGCAGCGACTCCCTCGGCCTCTCGGCCATGTCGCCCGATCCCGTGGGCTCGAGCCTCGCCGTGGTGGAGTTCTCCCGCCTGAAGTACCTGGCGGCCGCCCCGGTGATGTCCTGCGGCGTGACCTGCATCGTCTCCTCGAGCCTTCGGTCGCCGAACGCCGGGTCGAGGTAGCACGAACCGTTGTACGCGAGGTTGATGGCCCTGCCGACGGGGCTGGACTCCTCGAGGACGGAGCCGGCCCTCGCCCTGTTCCTCAGGGTTTCGAGAACGTCTCCGGGAAGGGGGTCGGTGGCGAGGGAGTCGAGCAGCCTCCAGACCGCGCTCTCGGCCTCCTCGAATCCCACGCCCGGCATTAGCGTGGCGCCAATGATGAAGAGCCCCGGATCCACCCCGGCCCCGTCGTACGCCCAGGCTTCCGACGCGAGGCCCTCCTGCACGAGAGCCTGCTCCAGCCACGAGGAGCGGCCTTCCGACAGCAGGGTCGAGATCAGCCCGAGTTCGGCGTCGTCTTCCGAGGTGGCCTCCGGGACGTGGAACCCTATAGCGATCCTGGCCATGGCCGAGGGGTGGCTGACCTCGACGAGCGCCGGTTCGGTCTGAGCCGGCTCTGCAGGTATCACCGGGGCGTGACGGTCGCCCGGCGGGATCGCCCCGAAGAGCGAGTCTGCCATCGCGAGAGCCCTTCCGGTGTCGACGTCCCCGACGATGACGAGCGTCGCATTGTCGGGGGTGTAGAAGGAACGGTAGTAATCCGTGGCGGCCACGCTGTCGAAGAGGGCTACGTCGCCTTCGTACCCTATCACCGGGTGCCGGTAGGGATGCACGGTGAAGGCGGCCCGGCTGAGCGCGTCGTAGAGCACGCCGTCGGGGTCGTCCATCGAGCTCATCCGCAGCTCGTCGAGTATCACGTTGCGCTCGGCCACGGCGTCCGAAGAGTCGAAGAGGGCGCCCTGCATCCTGTCGCTCTCGATCGCCAGGGCGTCGACGAGCCTCGACGAGGGGAGCACCTCGAAGTAGAGCGTGACGTCGTTGCTGGTGAATGCGTTGGCCCAGCCGCCGTCCCTCTGGACGACCTGCCACAGCCTTTCCCCCGGCATCGAAGCGGTGCCCCGGAACATCATGTGTTCGCAGAAGTGGCTCATGCCCCTGGCGCCGTCGGCCTCGTACAGCGATCCGACGCCGTAGGCTACTGCGACGGCCACGACCGGGGAGTAGTGGATCTCCTGGACGACGACCCGCAGCGAGTTCGACATTACCGTGTCCGTCATCACGGGTTCCGCGGCGGGCTCTCCGGACATGAGGACGGCGGTCAGGAGGGCGGTGAGCATGGTTCCTTCTCCAGTCTTGTCGGTTTTCGTGGCTTCGGATCCGGATGCCGGCCCGGGTTGCACCGGCACCATATCGGGGAACTATAATCGGTTTTACCTGAGGCTCCTCAGGAGGTCTGCCTTGGATCGCACGAGGATAGTGTTCGTGACTGGCGGAGTGGTTTCCTCCCTGGGCAAGGGGATCACGGCCGCCTCGATAGCCCTTCTCCTGAAGCAGCGCGGCTACCGCGTGACGCTCCAGAAGCTGGATCCGTACCTGAACGTCGACCCGGGCACCATGTCGCCGTACCAGCACGGCGAGGTGTTCGTCACCGACGACGGCGCGGAGACCGACCTCGACCTCGGCCACTACGAGAGGTTCGCCGGCATCCGCTGCACCCGCAGCAGCAACTTCACCGCCGGGCGCATCTACTCCAACGTCCTTTCCCGCGAGCGCAGGGGCGACTACCTGGGCAAGACGGTCCAGGTCATCCCGCATATCACCGACGAGATAAAGGCCTCGATAATGTGCGGCTTCTCCGGGGGCGCCGACATCGCCATCGTGGAGATAGGCGGCACAGCCGGCGACATCGAGTCGCAGCCCTTCCTCGAGGCTATAAGGCAGCTCGCGGCCGATGTGGGCAGGGAGAACTCCGTGTTCGTCCACCTCACCCTCATCCCGTATCTGAGGGCCTCGGGCGAGCTCAAGACGAAGCCCTCCCAGCAGAGCGCCGGGATACTCAGGGAGATAGGCATCATACCCGACATCCTGATCTGCAGGACCGAGAAGCCGCTGGAGGAGGAACACTTCGAGAAGCTGGCACTCTTCTGCAACCTCCCCAGGAAGGCCGTGGTCCAGGAGCTGGACGTTTCGGGGTCGATCTACGAGGTCCCCATCCAGCTCGCCGGGCAGCACCTCGACGAACTCATCCTGCAGAGGCTCGGCCTGCCCGAAGGGGAGCTCGACCTCTCGGAGTGGGAGGCGATGCTCGCCAGGGCCGTTGCGCCCGCCGGCGGGCACGTCAGGATCGCCGTCGTCGGCAAGTACATGTCGATGAGGGACGCCTACAAGAGCGTCTTCGAGGCCATCCGCCACGCAGCCGCGGGAGCCGGGCTCCGCGTCTCGGTCGAGGGCGTGGAGGCCGAGGATCTGGCCGGCCCGGGAGGGGCGTCGAAGCTCGAAGGAATCGACGGGATACTCGTCCCGGGAGGCTTCGGCTACCGCGGGATAGAGGGCAAGATCGAGGCCGTGGCGAGGGCCCGGGAGGGCGGCATCCCGTTCCTCGGGATCTGCCTCGGGATGCAGTGCGCCGTGATCGAGACCGCCAGGAACCAGGCCGGCATGACCTCGGCCAACAGCACCGAGTTCGACCAGGGCACGCCCTTCCCGGTCATATCCCTGATGTCGGAGCAGCAGTGCGTCACCGACAAGGGCGGCACCATGAGGCTGGGGGCGTGGCCGTGCAGGCTCGCGGAGGGCTCGGCCGCCGCCGCCGCCTACGGTTCCACGGAGATCTCCGAGCGGCACAGGCACAGGTTCGAGTTCAACCAGTCGTTCAGGGGCGCGCTCGAGGAGGCTGGGATGGTCTGTACCGGCCTTTCCCCCGACGGGACACTCGTAGAGGTCGTGGAGAGGCCCGGCCATCCGTGGTTCGTCGCCTGCCAGTTCCACCCCGAGTTCAAGTCCACCCCCCTGGTTCCCCACCCGCTGTTCTCCGCCTTCGTCGAGGCCGCAGCCCGGAGGGCCGGCAGGTGAGCCTCCACGAGTATTGCGCGCTGTGCGGCGTCATAGGCGATGCCGAGGCGCTGGCCCTGGTGGCCGAGGGCCTTCACGCGCAGCAGCACCGCGGGCAGGAGGCCGCCGGCATCCTCGTCAGGAGGGACGGCGGGCTCGAGGTCCACAAGGGGCTCGGGCTCGTGGCGCAGGTCATGGGCGGGATCCCCGAGGACTGGAGATCCGGCGGGATCTCCGCCGCCATGGGCCACGTGCGGTACAGCACCTTCGGCAGCGGCTCCGTGCTCAACGCCCATCCCCTCCTGGTGAGCATCAACGGCAACCAGACCGGCATCGCGCACAACGGCACCATCAGCAACGCATCGGTGCTCAGGGCCGATCTCGAGAGGCAGGGAGCCATCTTCCAGACCAACTCCGACACCGAGGTCGTTCTCCACCTGATGTCGCGCAACCTCGAGGACTCGGGCCACGAGATGGGCACCGCTCTGGAAATGGCACTGGGGTCGCTGGAAGGGGCGTTCTGCCTGCTGCTCATGACGATGGAGGGCATGTACGCGGTCCGCGATCCGCTCGGGTTCAGACCGCTCAACCTCGGCAGGATCACCGGGGGCGGATGGGCCGTGGCGAGCGAGACCATCGCGTTCCCGCTCTGCTGCGCCGAATACGTCAGGGAGATCGAACCGGGCGAGATCCTGTTCCTCCCCTTCGGCCCGGGGGAGCCCTCCTCGAGGAGGTTCGGGGCCAGGCACGGCCTCTTCGGCGGAAGCGACAGGCTGGCCCAGTGCATCTTCGAGCACGTCTACTTCGCCAGGCCGGGCAGCTACGTCTTCGGCGACAGCGTGTACGAGGTGAGGCTCCGGATGGGGGCCAGGCTCGCAGTCGAGGCGCCCGCGGCCTGCGACGTGGTCATGCCCGTGCCCGACAGCGGGATGTTCGCCGCGATAGGCTACTCGAGGCAGCTAGGCATCGAGTTCGACATGGGCTTCACCAGGAACCACTATGTGGGCAGGACCTTCATCGATCCCACCACGGCCCGCAGGGCGGCGATGGTGACGCGCAAGCTCCAGCCCATCCCCGAGGCGGTGAGGGGCAGGAGGATCTGCGTCGTGGAGGACAGCATAGTCAGGGGCACCACCAGCAGGGCCAGGATCAAGGCGCTCCGCGAGGCCGGCGCCAGCGAGGTCCATATGAGGGTGAGCTGTCCTCCGCACAGGTTCGGCTGCTACTTCGGCATCGACTTCCCGGAGCCCTCCCAGCTCATCGCAAACAAGTTCAGCGTGGACGAGATCTGCGGCTTGCTCGACCTCGACTCGCTCGCCTACCTCTCCGAGGAGGGGATGCTCGGCTGCGTGAAGGCCCACAGGCCTTCCGACTACTGCACCGCCTGCTTCAGCGGCGACTACCGGGTGACGCCGCCGGCTTCGGGCGGCATACCGAGATCCTGCGGAGGATGAGGGGATGATCCATGCCAGAGGCGTCGCGATCCTCGACTTCGGCTCCCAGTACACCCAGCTGATAGCCCGCAGGACGAGGGAGGCGGGGGTCTACTGCGAGATCTTCCCGGGAGACGCACCCCTCGAGCGGATCCTCTCCATCGAACCCTCCGCCATGATCCTCTCCGGAGGGCCGAGCAGCGTATACGAGGAGGGATCGCCCAGGCCGGCGCCGGGCGTCCTCGAATCGGAGCTCCCCATCCTCGGCGTCTGCTACGGGATGCAGCTCATCGCGCTGCATGACGGCGGATCGGTCGAGGGCGGGGATGCGCGCGAGTACGGGCCGGCCAGGGTGAGCCCGGTACCCGGTTCGGCTCTCATGCTCGGCATCGGTGAAGGCCATACCGCCTGGATGAGCCATGGAGACAGGGTTACAGCCATGCCCCCGGGCTACTCTGCGGCCGCCTCTACTTCGAGCCTCCCGGTAGCGGCGATGGAGAACCCGTCCCGCCGGAGGTACTGCGTCCAGTTCCACCCCGAGGTGGCCCACACCGAGTTCGGCCCGCAGGTGCTCTCGAACTTCCTCTTCTCGATCGGGGGGCTCGTGCCCGACTGGAGCATGGAGAGGTTCAGGGGAGAGGCGGTCGAGCGGATCAGGAAGGATGTCGGGCCGGGGGGCAGGGTGATACTCGGCCTCTCCGGCGGGGTCGATTCGTCCGTTGTGGCCGCGCTGCTGCACGAAGCTGTCCCGGACCGGTTCACCCCCATCTTCGTCGACACCGGGCTCCTCCGGAAGGGCGAGCGCGAATCGGTGGAGGACACCTTCAGGGGGCACTTCGGGATGGACCTCGTCTCCGTCGACGCGTCCCGCGAATTCCTGTCGGCCCTCTCGGGCGAGGCGGATCCCGAGCGCAAGCGGAAGATCATCGGCCGCGTCTTCATAGAGGTGTTCGAGAAGGCCGCCCAGGGCGTGGGCGGCATCACGCACCTCGCCCAGGGGACGCTGTATCCCGACGTGATCGAGAGCGTCTCGTTCCGCGGCCCGTCGGCCACCATCAAGAGCCATCACAACGTGGGCGGTCTGCCCGAGAGGATGAACCTCCGTCTCGTCGAACCCCTCAGGGAGCTCTTCAAGGACGAGGTCAGGCGGCTCGGCCGCGAACTAGGGCTGCCCGCGCACATTCTCGGGAGGCACCCCTTCCCGGGGCCAGGCCTGGCGGTGCGGATCCCCGGGCCCGTCGAAGCCCGGGATCTCGAGCTCCTGAGGGAGGTAGACGCAGTCTTCACCGGCTACCTCGTGGAGAAGGGGCTGTACGACTCGATATGGCAGGCCTTCGCCGTTCTGCTGCCGGTTCGCACCGTCGGCGTGATGGGCGATCAGCGAACATACGAGCGCGTGGCCGCCCTCAGGGCCGTGACCTCCACCGACGGCATGACGGCCGACTGGTACAGGATGGATCCCGCGCACATGGCGGCCGTCTCCTCCGAGATCGTCAACAGGGTGAGCGGCGTGAGCAGGGTGGTCTACGACATCTCCTCCAAGCCACCCGCCACCATAGAGTGGGAATGAGCCGGAGACCTGGATGGGCGTCTTCCTGAAGCATACAGCGGGCCGCGAGATCAGGGGCTACGCCGGCATGCTGGCCGGATCGGTGCTCTATGGCGCCGCATACTCGTGGTTCCTCTTCCCGTTCCGCGTCTCGCCGGGAGGCGTGGGCGGGCTCTCCCAGATCCTCTACAGGTTCACGTCCCTCCCCGAGAGCTTCTGGATGCTATGCTTCAACATCCCGCTGTTCATCCTGGGATGGATCTCCATCGGGCGGCAGTTCGGCCTCAAGAGCTTCGTCGGCGCCATGGTCTCGACAGGCATGTGCTGGGTCTTCATGCCCTCCCACTTCTCGTTCCTGCCGGACTATGCCTCGCTCGTCCACAACCTCGCCGGGGCGGGCGAACCGGCGAGGCTCGCCTTCTTCCTCGACGGCCGGAACCCCGTCGACATCCTGCTCGCGAGCATAGCCGGATCGACGGGTCTCGGTATCGGTCTCGGCATCATCTTCAGGTTCGGCGGATCCACCGGTGGGACCGACATCCCCGTGGCCATCCTCAGGAAGTACACCGGGCTCTCGATGAGCAGCGGCTACTGGGTGGTCGAGTCGCTCATCATCCTCGCGTCGGGCTTCGCCTTCTCCGACGCCCCCCTCGTCATATGGGCCTACCTGAACCTGTTCCTCTGCTCGAGGATGACCGACCTGGCGGCCGAGGGGATGCCGTACGTGAGGGCGGCCTTCATCATCTCGTCGAAGTCGGAGAGCATACGTGACGCGATCCTCGAGGAGCTGGACCGCGGCGTCACCTTCCTCAAGGCCGAGGGCGGCTTCGCCCGCAGGCCGAAGGAGGTGATCTACGTCTGCGTCCACAGGCGTCAGGTCAGGCTCCTCGAGGAGATAGTGAGGAGCATAGATCCGCACGCGTTCATGGTCCTGCACGATGCGTACGACGTGATGGGATACGGATTCAGGAGGCGGACGCTCGCCTTCGACGACCCGCAGGAGTGAAGGGCCCGACATTGTCGCCGGCTCCGCCGATGCTATCTTTCGCATTACGACGAACCGGGAGGGTTTATGAAGAAGACGGCGGCCGTTCTGGCAGCGTTTCTCACCCTGTCGTGCGGCTCGGATCCGGCGGGCGGCGGGATGGAGGACAGCGACTACTTCCCCCACGGGATGGCATCCTACTGGGACTACGAACGCAACGGGACGGTCGGTGACCAGTTCGTTGCCCACGGCAGCCGCCTGACCACCGTCACGGGGCTGGCGGAGACGGGCGGTTCGGACCTCGTGGAGCTCACCACGGCAGGCACCGACACCATCTTCACCGACACCCTCCAGATCGTCACCCCGCTGGGGGGCGTCTCCGCCTTCAGGATCGACGGATACGGAGTCTGGTCCTACACCGATACGCTCATGACCGATTCCCTGCAGCTGGCGAGGTTCCCTCTCACCGAGGGCGACACGTGGGCCGCATCGCCCGACGTCGCGGCGGAGGTCGTCTCCATGGAGGAGACCGTGACCGTCCCCGACGGCACCTTCGAGAACGTGCTCCACATATCCACCACCGAGGTCGACACGCTGGGCAACCAGACCGTCGACGACTACTGGTACGCCCCGGGCGTGGGGCTCGTATCTCACGGCAAAATCATGCAGAACGGCCCGCTGGTCCTCTACGAGCTGTCGGAGGATCTCGCCGGGCACCTAACGTTCTGACGCCGGCCGGCACCGCGGCCGTCTGGAGGAAGCAGATGAGTTCCAAAGCAGCGTTTGCGGCGTCGGCTCTCATGGCGATGATGTTCTGCTCCTGCGGCGATATCGACGCCGGCGGTCCCTTCGCCCCCGATCAGCAGGCCGGGGCGGAGTACTTCCCCTTTGCCGAAGGTAACTCCTGGCGGTACGTCCGTACCGGATCGGGCATGTCGGACTCCCTCGAGTACACGGTCACCGGCATGTCGTCCGTCTCGGTCGGACGGATGACCATGCATGCCGGGGGCTTCGAACTGGCCGTCGTCTACACCGCCGGGTCCGACACCCTTCACTTCAAGACCGGCGACGAGCCCCAGATACCGTACTTCTCGACGGAGTACGTCCATGTCTCCGACTCGATCGTGGAAGCCTTCGCCGACACGGTGAGCACGACTCCTCTCTGGACCATCCCCCTGCCGCTCTCGGACGGCGACACCTGGCTGTTCAGGAGGCGCCCGACGGACATCTTCGCGACGGTGCTGACCGTCGACGGCACCTGCCAGACCCAGTTCCAGGAATACACGGACATCCTTGAGATCGAGGCGTCATGGGAGCCCGACTCGGCATCCACGCGGACCATGATCTGGTACGACGCCCCCGGGACCGGCACCGTGGCCCTGATCGACTCCGTTTCGTCGGAGCAGGAGGGCGGGGACTGGTGTGCGCTCAGGGATGAACTGAGGTCGTTCTCTCAGGGCTCCGGATTGTAGGAGGGAGGGCATCGTGGCCGGGAACAGGGGGTTCTTCGGTTCTCTCTTCGACTTCTCGTTCAGGTCGTTCGTCTTCCCCAAGCTCGTCAGCTTCCTGTACTTCGTGCTGTTCGCGCTGCTCACCCTGTGCGCGGCGGGGATCATCGCAGGCGCTTTCCTGGGATATGCGAGCGAGTACGAGGTCTCTCCGTGGATCGTTCTCGCAGTGACTCCGTTCGTCTATCTGCTGTACCTGGTGATCCTGAGGATGGGGCTCGAGACGGCCATAGTGCTTTTCAGGATCTACGAGAACACCACCAGGATCGCGGAACGGAGCCAGGACCAGGGTCAGGGCTGATCGCAGAGCGGCTGGCCGGGTCCCGTCATGGCGCTCTACGACACCCACTGCCATCTGACGGTGGAACCGCTCGCATCCCGCATGGACTGCGTGATCCGGCGCGCCAGGGACGCCGGGGTGGACGACATCCTGGTGCCGGCCGTGGACAGGTCCTCGTGGGCCGCGGCTGAAGCGCTCGGAGGTCTCGAGGGGATACACGTCGCCCTGGGCCTGCATCCCTGGTCCGCTTCGGAGGGTCTCGACGTTCCGGAGCTCCGCGAGGAGCTGGAGCGCCTGTCCTGCCTGGCCGTGGGCGAGATCGGGCTCGACTGGGCGGAAGGATGCCCGCCCAGGGACGTGCAGATGGGCGTGCTCGAACCGCAGCTCGCACTGGCGTGCGATCTCGGCCTGCCCGTGCTGCTCCACTGCAGGAGGGCCTTCGGCGATCTCCATGCCGTCATCTCGGGCTTCCTCCCCGGACTCAGGGGTGTTCTCCACGCGTTCTCGAGGACTCCGGCGGAAGCGGAGCCGTTCCTCGAAGCCGGGTTCCTCCTCGCCTTCGGCGGGGCCGTGACGAGGCCCGGGGCGAGGCGGGCCCACGCCTCGGCGGCATTCGTCCCGCCCGACATGATGCTGCTCGAGACTGACGCACCGTCGCTCGGGGTCGAGGGGATCCAGCCCGGAGGGACCGAACCGATGCATGTCGCCCTCGTGGCCGGAGCCGTCGCCCGCATCCGGGGGGTGACCCCTGAATCCGTGGCCGGGACGACGGCCGCGAATGCCCGGAGACTCTTCGGTGGGCGTTGACGGGAGGTTCGCGAGGACCCTCGAGTTCTTCGGGCCGGAAGCCTTCGAGAGGATAAGGAATTCGACCGTCGCGGTGGTCGGTCTGGGCGGAGTGGGCAGCCACGCCGCCGTATCGCTCGCGCGGAACGGAGTCGGCGGGCTCATCGTCGTGGATTCGGACGTGATCACCGAGAGCTCGCTCAACAGGAGCCCCTTCGCCTGTCCGTCCGACGTCGGCCGCCCGAAGGCGGAGCTCCTGGCTCGCCATCTCGCATCGGCATGTCCGGGCACCGTGGTGGTCCCGCTAGTCCTGTTCCTGGATCAGGAGAACACCGGGGCGGTACTGGGTCGAGGCCCCGGCCTCCTGATCGACTCGATAGACTCGCTCAATCCGAAGGTCGCCCTGCTGGAGGCCTGCGTGACAGGGGGGACGCCCGTCGTGAGCAGCATGGGGGCATCCAGGAGGATGGACCCCTCGAAGATCGCGGTCGACGACATCTCGAAGACCAGCGTCTGCCCGCTCGCGAGGAAGGTGAGATCCTACCTCGGAAGGCGGGGGATCAGGACAGGCATCAGATGCGTCTTCTCGACCGAGGTCCCGCCCGTGGAGGCCGGCCCGCCGGACGACAGCGAGATGCTGGAGAGGAGGGGACGGATCCGGAGGCGCCTGCCGGGGATCGGGCCCCTGCCGGGGATCTTCGGATACGCCTGCGCCGCCGAGGCCCTCCGCCTCCTTGCCGCTTCAATTCCGCCCTGCGGAATTGATGGGTAGCACAACAGTCATTTCCCGGAGGGAAATGATGAGTGTGCGTGCGATCTCCTCTGGGATTCAAGCGGGAGTCACTGGCTGGAGTCACGGCCTCTCGAAATCCCCTCGGGGGACTCATCTCGCTCCGCGAGCCAGGTTCACCTCGGGGATGTCTGTCGGCCCGCCATGCCCGCTCAGCGGGCAAACTGGTGCAACTGGCTTTTGTCATGGTCTCTCGCATGTTCGCTTCGCGAACATGCTGGCGACGCCGCCATGCCCGCTGAGCGGGCATGGCGGGAACGTGTGGGAATCGAACCCACCCAGGGTGGTTTGAGCACCCGGCGCCGGATTTGAAGTCCGGGAGGGACACCAGCCCCCTTCCGCTCCCGCGCTGCCGCGAAGATGCCTCTGTCCGGCCCGGTGTCAAGTCTCACTTGCACCGCAGCCCCGCGGGCTATAGCTTATCGAGGGGGGGAGGGTGAGATGCCTGAAGACGCGCGGACAGCGCTGGACGGGCTCGTCAGGGCTGCGATGAACCAGAAGGACATCCAGTCCATCACGGGGTCGTCCATCTCCAGGATGTCGCAGATGGATGCGGCGGATGCCGCGTCGGTCATCTCAGCCCTCGACTCCGACTGCATCTCCTCGGCCGACAGGGCTTCGCTGTTCCTCGCCCTCCTCGACTTCTCCACGCTGCAGTCCAGGCTCTCCACCGGGGCACTCGAGCCTCAGGCGCTCCGTTCGGCGATGATCCCCGAGGACCCGCACATGGCGGAAGCCTGGGCGAGGCTGGAGGCTCTGCAGCCCGGCGGCAGGATCTATGCAATAGCGAAGGTGTCGCTTCTCCTCGAGGTCTATTTCCTGCTCAACCGCGAGCTGAAGGACTCGTCGCTCGAGCCGGAGCACTCGTCAGGGGCCGCGATCGCGCTCAGGGTGCTTGCAGATCTCAAGCCCGGAGGCACCGACCTGTCCCTAGAGACCGCCGTGTTCTCCCAGGCCAGCCAGCGGCTGCTGACCGAGGTCCTCGAGGAGCTCGACTTCATACAGAGGGAACGCGGCAGCTGGTCCTACAGGCTCGACGACACGTCCTCCACGAGGCTCTCGCAGGCGAGGAACCTCCTCAGCTACCGGAGCGCATCCGCGACGCTGTCGCCCCTGGCCCTGACCAGGGCCGCCGAGAACATCGTCAAGAGGCTCGGCTTCATCGTCAGGGCCACCGGCATGTATCCATCGGGACATCCAGCGATCGCGCCATCCGTCGAGGGATTCCTCGAAGTCCTGGGCAGTTTCTTCCTGACCGGCCCGATGGTCACCCTGAGCGCCATCGGCGGAGAACTGATGGTGAACGATCTACAGGTCCGGCGCAGGGGAGGCTCGGTCGATTCGCTCCTCAAGGACATGTCCGACCGAGGTGTCAGCAGCATCACGTTCCAGAACGACACCGACGCCGAGAACGTGATGAGGTTCTCGAACGTCTTCAACAAGGCGCCGGTCTACATCAAGGAGCACGGCGGCCTGGAAAGCGTCAAATTCAAGTACGTGCTCGATACGAGCCGTAAGTACGCGATTCCCCTGCTGGACTACTTCGACAAGATCGGGGTGACCCGCCGAATGGGCTA
>JAKLEF010000130.1 GCA_022703195.1 Candidatus Fermentibacterota bacterium
CTCATTGTGCCTTCTGGATCGGAGGGCGGAGGCGGCCGAGAACAGGGTCGTGAAGACGAAGCCGGTCAGCAGGGTGATGGCGGACCTGGCGGCGATGGCCCCGACTCCCGGCCCGGCTCCGCTGAAGAGGGGCCTCGAGGCGCACAGGACGAAGACGACGTCGCAGACAAGCCCGGCGAGGGCTCCCGAGAGAACGAGCGTGAGCCTGTTCTCCCCCGGAGCTGCGGCGAGGAGCAGCCGGCCGGCCAGAAGGCCGGCCAGGAGGCCGAGCGACGTGCAGCCGATGGGCTGGTGGAGGAGGAGGTCGAGCGAGGCTCCGGACCAGAAGGCGCCCTCTATGGACCAGACATCGCCGTAGTTGATGGCGAGGTATGTGAGCACGAGAGCCAGGACGTTGGGAGCCTGCAGGATCCTGCCGGCCGTGACCTCGAGCAGGAGCTGCGTGATCACGGCCCCCACCGCGAGCAGCACGCCATGGGCTCCGGGTCTACTCGACCTGTCCACGGCTTCCGTCCAGGAGTATCAGCACCTCGCCGAGGGACTCGAAATCGACCGCCGGAGAGACGACTATCTCGAGGGCCAGGCTCGCCCCGCTCTCGTCTATCCTGGAGACGATCCCCACGAGGAGGCCGTCGGGGTACACGCCCCCGAACCTGCTCGTGACGACCTCGTCGCCGGGCGAGGCTTCGAGCGAGGGGTCCACGTGCAGCATCCTGAGCTCGCCATCCTCGAACTGGAGTATCCCGGTGGCGCCCGAGGGCCTCGTGGTGCAGCTCACCCTTACCTGGGGGGACGTGAGCGGAAGTACCTCGCAGGTCCCCTCGCCGCAGGACGTCACCACCCCGACCAGCCCGTCGGGCGCGAGGCATACGGAGTTGATCCCGACGCCGTCCGACGAGCCCCTGTCCACGACCATCGTCCCGCTCACGAGGCCTTCGGTGCGGTAGAGGACCCTCCCCGCGATGGCGTCCCTCGGAGACACCCTGGTCATGCCCAGGAGGAGGCGGTACCTGTCGGACTTCATGGCCTCCTCGCGGAGGGCCGCGTTCTCGAGCATCAGTTCGACGATCTGGGTTCTGAGCTCCTCGGAATCGGTTCTCCGGTCATCGCCCAGGACGAGGTCTGCGAACCTCGCGCCGGCCCAGCTCCCGACGCCCCCGAGCAGGGTAGGCCCCAGCACGAGCAGCAGAACGGTGGCGACGAGGTACTTCCAGAACCTCCCGCTCCCGCTCGGCAGCCCGCTCCTGCCGGGCATCTCAGCGGATGATCAGCTTCCTGAAGCGGAAGCTGTCCTCGAGTATAAGGCCGGCCCCGAGAACCGTGCAGGCCAGGGGATTGTCGGCGATTCGCACGGGCAGGTTGGTCTGGTTGGAGAGGAGCCGTCCTATCCCCCTCAGCATGGCTCCCCCGCCTGTGAGGACGATTCCCCTGTCGACTATGTCGCTCGCGAGCTCGGGCGGGGTCTTCTCCAGGCCGTGCATCACAGCCTCGACGATGGCTCCGACGGGTTCCTTGAGAGCCTCCCTGATGTCGGAGGACCTTATCCTGTAGGTCCGCGGGATCCCGTTCATGAAATCCAGCCCGCTCACGTCCATGCCCTCGTCGTCCTCCTCCAGGACGGTCCCAACGCGGAGCTTCACCGCCTCGGCGGTGCGTTCGCCTATCAGGAGGCTGAAGTGCTTCTTGAGGTAGTTGGTGATGGCGTCGTTCATCTCGTCTCCGCCTATGCGGATCGAGTTGGTCGCGGCTATCGAGGAGAGGGATATGACCGCGATCTCGCTGGTGCCGCCCCCGATGTCCACTATCATGTTCCCGGCCGGGCTCTCGATCGGGAGGCCCACGCCGACCGCCGCCGCGAGGGGCTCGGGCACCAGGTAGACGTCCCGTGCGCCAGCCCGCTCGAGGGCGCTCCTAACCGCGGTGATCTCCACCTCGGTGATCCCGTTGGGAACGCAGACCAGCACCCTGGGCCTCATGGCGAACCTCTTGCCCTGGGCTCTCTCGAAGAAGATGCGCAGCATGGCCATGGTGGCGGTGGCGTTGGTGATGACACCGTCGTGGAGGGGCCTGAAGGCCTCGAGCATCGTTCCGGTGCGGCCGAGCATGGACTTGGCCTCGGTGCCCACGGCCACCACTTCGTTCGTCGCCTTCTCGATGGCGACGACACTGGGCTCCTCGAGGACTATCCCCCTGCCCTGCACGTATATGAGAGTATTGGCCGTCCCCAGGTCTATGGCCATCTGCGTCGAGAGGAAGGAGGAAGCCCTGGGGACAAGACTGGAAATCCTCATCAATCCCTCCGTAAACAACTCAGGGAGCGTTCAATACCATAAGGATAGCGATGCGTCAACCGCCGGGGACGCCTTGAACCGTCAGGGAGCCAGCCGGTCGCGTTAACTGACTCTGCGTTAAGCCCGGGGAACCGGCCGGGAACGATCGCGTATAAGCAAGGGGTGAAACAACATGGAGTGCGTGAAAGGAGCCCTATCTGACGGGGATGACCCAGCCCGGGGCGATCGGCTGTGCGGGTGCGAGGTGTCCACCGAGGTGGAGGGCGGGATCGTCAGATCCCACAATCCGGGCCAGGGTTCGGCCGGGTCGCGGAATGATGTCAGCTCGACAACTGCCGTCACGCCGCCTGCGACGACCCTCCAGGCGGCGGGCCAGGCCCTGTACTCGTCGTGGGCGCTCGAGGAGGTGATGGATGCGCTGCCCCCGTCCCACACGAAGGAGGAGGGGAACAGGTCGCCAGGATCCATGGAAACGCGGATCCCGGCCTCGCAGGGCTGGAAGGCCCATTCCGCGGATCCGCCGGAGGCAGATGCGCCTTCCGCAATCTGCCACGCCTCCAGGGCCACGGGGAACCCTGTTCTCACCAGGAACAGCAGGTCCTGCACGGGGAGCGAGAAGGGGCCTGCATCGAGACCGCCCGGGTGCACGAATGCGACCTCCTCCCGCGGCATGTAGAAGAGTGCGCGGGAGGAATCCACCGACCAGCTCAGGACTGGCATCCCGTCAGGCCCGCAGAGGTCGCCCCTCGTCCGGGAGCCTGCGATGTCGCCCCAGATCGCGAATCTCCCCTCGAAGAGGAAGTCGCCTCCGTCCACCCTGGCCCTGCCGGACAGGAGGAAGACGCCTGCGCTCTCCCACTGGGCCCTGCATCGTGAAGCGAATAGCCCGGCCATGTCGCGGGCCTCGCCTGCGTCGATTGATCGGCAACCCGTGAGATGGAGCAGGAGGAGCGGGAGGGTCAGGCGGAGCCGAATTTCTTCTCCAGCGCCTGCAGTCTGCGCTGCATCTCGAGTTCCGCCTGGTACTTGTTCCTGCGGGTCATCAGGGCGGGATTGTCCGGGGCCTTCGGCAGGAGGGAGTCGATCATCCGGACGGCCTTCTCCCTGTCGCCGGCCTTGGCGGTCTCGTCTATCTTCTCTATCAGTTCGCTGAGCTTGGCCATCGGTCACTCCTCCGTCAGTTCGATGTCACCGAAGCATCTCCGCAGGAATCCCTCGACCTGCGATACCTTCACCATGAATACACCCTGCGTGCCGCCCATGCCTGCAGAATCCTCCGGCGACCCGTGGAAGTCGGTTCCGCCCGACACGAGCAGTCCGGCCTCCGCCGCCTCGCGCAGGAGCATCGCGACTGTCTCCGCGGAGTGCCTGGGGTAGTAGACCTCGAGGCCAGACAGGCCCCTGGGCACCAGGCTGCGGATCAGGGCCGGCAGGTTCCTGCCGTCTCCGTCCATCAGGCCGGGATGGGCCAGCACGGGAAGCCCGCCGAGGCTCCTTATGAGATCCAGGGCCGTGTTCTCCCACAGCCTCTCCCGCTCGACGTATGCGGGGCGGCCTCTCGCCAGGAAGCGGTCGAAGGCCTCGCGCGAAGTCTGCACATAGCCCCTCGCCAGCAGCGCCTGTGCTATGTGAGGCCTGCCCACCACGTCTCCGCCGGCGAACTCGAGCACCTCCTCCTCGAAGAGAGGGAACCCGAGCTGGGCGAGCTTCTCGATGATCCTGGGATTCCTCGTGTCCCTGGCGGCGCGGACCCTGGCCAGGGCCATGCCGAGGTCGGCCGACTTGTCGCACAGGACATCGGGCTCCACACCCGGGAAATACCCCAGGAGGTGCGCGGAACCGCCCGAGAGGAGATTGACGCTGAGCTCGACGGCGGGGACGAAGCGGACTCCCGTTCCGGCGGAGGCCTCCCTGGCCTCGGGCAGACCGTCGACGGTGTCGTGGTCGCTTATGGCCAGAGCGGCCAGACCGAGCCTGGCTGCCGACTCGACTATCGCGCCAGGCGTCAGCGCCCCGTCGGACGCCGTACTGTGCACATGGAGGTCGACCGGGGCATTCCTGTTCACGCCCTCAATATCGCGCTGCGGCGCCTGCCGTGCAAGAACTGGACGCGGGCCCCGGGTATGTGTTGAATCGGTGCATGGATGATACAATGCGGTCCATCGTCTCGCAGGCCGAACTGGCCTTCCTCGCCGTCACCCGCCCCGGGTTCGCGGAGGTGCGGCAGGGATGCGGCAACGGAGAGACGGCGCGGGACCTGAGGGCGATCCTCTGCCGGGATGCCGGCGGGAGGCTGGTCAGGAGGCTCCAGGCCGCATCGTGGCTTCGCCTGGAGCGGGCTCTCCGGTCGGTCTGCGGCCTGCTCGGCGAATCTGGCATGGAGGTATGGGGATACAAGGGCGCGGATTACGCCCTCACGCTGTACCCCGACCCGAGCCTGAGGCCGATGACCGACCTCGACCTGATGGTGAGGCCCGGGCGGATCCTCGACGCCGCATGCGCCCTCCGCGGAGCGGGCTGGAGCCATTCGACCCCCGGGTCGGCCCTGCTCTCCTGCGGGATCGTGTCAGGGCTCCTGCTCTCGAAGGACGGCATCGCACTCGACCTGCACAGCCATCCCTCCTACTTCCCCTCGACCATCCCGGGGAGGCTGCCGCACCCGTCGGAGACGGAGGGCACCGCCACCGATGCGGGGTTCGTCTCGCCGCCGTCCCCCTACAGGCTTCTCCTCACCCTGCTGCACATGCACCGGCACGGCGCGGGCAGGGGCATCTGGTGGGTCGACGCCGCCCTTCTGGCGCACAGGCTCGATGCACGTGGATGGATCGAGTTCGCGAGGCTCGCCTCGGGCACGGGGCTCGCGGTGAGGCTCCTCCCCCTGCTGGACGGGATCGGCCGCTTCGAGGGGATCGAGGTGCCCCGGGGGGTTCGGCGAGCCATGGCAGAGGCGCCTTCCAGGTGGCGCATCCTCGATCCCGGCCCGAGGCCGGGGCGCGGATCCGGGACGCTGGCCGCGCTGTTGACGCTGGGGGGATGGAAGAGGACATCTTTCCTCTCTGTCGTGCTTCTCAGGCTCGCGACGGGGGCTCCTCCCCGCCGCGGCGGGAAGGGTACTGGTGGAGGATCATGAACCGCGATTCCCGTAAGAAGGTCATGTACGTCCGAGACCCCGTCCTGGGGAGCATCAGGCTGTCGCCCCTGCAGGAGGATCTCCTCAAGACCGTCGAGGTGCAGAGGCTGAGCTTCATACACCAGCTCGGCACCACCTTCCAGAGCTACCCGGGTGCTCACTGCATGAGGCTGTCGCATGCCCTGGGCGTGTCCTCGCTGGCCGGCAGGATAGGCAGGGCGGTGATCCCCGACCCTTCAGGGGAGGGCGCGGGGATCGACCTGCTCGAAGCGGCCGGCATGCTGCACGACATAGGCCACACTCCATGGTCTCACACGCTGGAGCCCCTCTTCCTGGAGCTCTCGGGCATAGACCACATGGATCTGGTGGAGGGGCTCATCTGCGGCAGCGCGAGGATGGGCATCCCCGGATCGGGAAGGATCCCCGGCATCCTCGAGGGCCACGGGGTCGATCCGGTCGACGTGGCCTCGCTCATCAGGTCCTGCTACCGT
>JAKLEF010000131.1 GCA_022703195.1 Candidatus Fermentibacterota bacterium
CAGGCCTGAGCGCGGGCCTTGGATACTACGACTACCCCAACACCGAGGTCGAGTCGTCAGCGGAGATCTACGTTTCCGGGTATGCCAAGGTGCCCTTCTCGCCGTCGATCACGATCTACCAGGGCATCAAGGAGGCCGAGGGGATGTACGTCTCCCTCTCGGGTTCCCAGCCGCTGGGTACTGTCTCGATGGCTCCCATGGTCTCGATGGCGCCCGAGTTCACGGCGAACCTGGGCTGGGGCAACAAGGTCCACAACAACTTCAACTTCGGCGTGGACGAGGCGGCGATGACCGACCTGACCCTGGGCCTGGCTGCCCCGGTCGGCATCGGGCCCGTCGTGACCGTCACGCCCGCGCTCCACTACTCGATGATGCTCGACGAGGAGATCAAGGATCTCTACGAGGACGACACCAACTTCTGGGGCGGGGTGTCGCTGACGGCTTCGATCTGAGAGCCGGAGGCCCGGACAGGCGAAGGGGCCGCCCGCGGGCGGCCCCTTTCCATGTCTGCGGGCCGGGTCAGGCCAGGGCAACCTTCACGGAAGTGCCCGCCATGAGCACGTCGGAGATGGGGCAGCGCCTGTCCACCTCATCGAGGAAGGCCTGCTTCTCCTCACGGGTCATGTCGGCCTGGACTTCGACCTTCGCCGATATCGACGTGAAGCCCGCGCGCCCGGACGTCGACTGCCCGAGGAGGAAGTCGGTGTCGATGTCCGCCTCCACCGAGACCTCCAGCCCCGACAGCGGCAGCTTCTTCTGGCTCGCGACTATCCTCGCGATAGCGGAAAGGCATCCTGCGAGGGCCACGAGCTGGTAGGAGAGGGGGTTGGCGCCCTCGTCGCCGCCCATCGGCATGGGCTGGTCGATTATGAGAACATGATCCCCGTCGACGGTGCACTCGGTCCTGAATCCACCGCCCATGACGGAGCGGGCCGTGTACTTCTTGACAGGCATGCTATCTCTCCCTCCCCAGGTCTTCGAAGAGATCGCGCTGATCGACCTCTCCCGCCTGCTTCAGAGCCTTCTGGGACTTCTGTCTGAGAGCCTCGGCCCTCTCCAGCACTTCCTCGATAGAAGGCTTCGGGACGGGTTCGGGTTCCCCGGACTCGTCCGCGCCGTTGGTGTCAGGACCGGGAAGAGGCTGCGGGGGCGATTCGGGCATGCCGGCGGGAGCTGTCACGCCGGCTTCCGGCTCGGCCGCCGGTGCGGCGGCGCCCCCGTCCGGTGCCGGTGCGGCGGAAGCGTCTGCGGGTCCCGGGGGCTCCGCGGCCGCCGGGATGAACTTGAGGCTTGAGACCGGCCTCCCCGCGCCAATCCTGACGCCCCTGGCCGCGACGCCCTTCACCGGCACGCCCGGGATCCCGACCACGTCCTTGTGGGTGCGCATCCTCTTCCGGCGCTCGAACCAGACCTCCACCGCCCCCCCGGGATCCGCCGTGAGGAGCAGGAGCTCGGCACCCTGCGGGATGTACGGATACTCCTTCTCCAGGATGAAGCTCTCGACCCTGAACCGCTTCATGAAGGCGGCCTTCGTCTGCCTGTCGCGGTAGACGGCCGTGAAGACCCTCTCCCTGTCATGGATGCCGCAGAAGGAGACATCGCCGTCTATGAAGTGCTTCTCGGCCACGGGCAGTATCCGGAACGAGCCGCTGCCGTGGAAGACAGCGATCCTGTCGTACTCGGACGCATCGAACGAGACGTCGCCCTTCACGCCCGAGCCCACGAACCCGGCCTGGGAATCGTAGAAGACCCTGAGGTTGCGGAGGCTCACCTCCTTCACGTCGATGCCCGTGAAGGCCTCGAGCCTGGTGAGGCGGGGGTACCTCGAGCCGTACTTCTTCAGGATGCCCTGGAGCCAGGAGACGGCATACCTCTTCAGGTCGGCCAGGTTCGAGGCGATCTCCTCCATCCTCCGGGATATGTCGCCCATCTCGGACCTGTGCGCCTCGATGTCGAAGCGCGAGATCCTCCTGATCTTTATGGCGAGCAGCTTCTCGATCTCAGGGTCGGTCACCCCGCCGCCGTCCAGGAATGGCGCCATACCCTCGCGCACCGCCTCCTGGACACTCTCGAAGGTATCCTTCTCCTCGATGCGCTTGTAGACGCGGTTCTCGATGAAGATCTGCTCAAGGGTCATCCATCTTATCCTGGCCTCGAGCTCGGACAGGTCGAGTTCGAGCTCCCTGCGGAGGATGTCGAGGAGAAGATCGGTGGAGTAGCGGACCAGTTCGGACACGGTGGCCTCGACCGGCCTTCCGTCCCTTATCACGACCATGTTCGAGGTGTAGACCATCTCGCAGTCGGTGTGCGCGTAGAGCTGCTGGATGGTCTCGTCGGGCTCGCCGCCCCTGGCGAGGGTGAGCTCGATCTCGACCTTGTCCGAGGTGAAGTCGTCGATCGAGGAAACCCTCACCCGCCCCTTCCTGGCGGCGGCCTCGACGGAGGCTATCAGGCTCTCGGTGGTGCAGCCCCAGGGTATCTCGCGGATGACGAGCTTCTTCTGGCCCTTCTTCCGCTCGATCGTGGCCCTGTTCCTGATCCTGCCGGCGCCGTCGGCGTATCCCGAGGCGTCGATGCTGCCGCCCTGGGGGAAGTCGGGGAAGATCCCGAAGCTCCTGCCGCGTATGCTGGCTATCATGGCGTGGAGGAGCTCGCAGAAGTTGTGCGGGAGTACGCGGGTGGACATGCCCACGGCGATCCCCTCCGCACCCAGGAGCAGGAGCACGGGGATCCTGGACGGAAGGAGCACCGGTTCACGGTTCCTGCCGTCGTAGCTCTCGGAGAAGGCCGCGATCCTGTCGTCGAACAGGGTGTCCCTGGCGAGGTCGGTCAGGCGGCACTCTATGTAGCGCGGGGCTGAGGCCTCGTCGCCTGTGATGGCGTTCCCGAAGTTGCCCTGGGTGTCGATGAAGTATCCCCGGTTGGCCAGCGCCACAAGGGCGTCGCCTATGGACTGGTCGCCGTGGGGGTGGTAGCGCATGCAGTGGCCGATCACGTTGGCCACCTTGTTGAAGCGGCCGTCGTCCAGCTCGTGCATGCTCCAGAGTATCCTGCGCTGCACCGGCTTGAGGCCGTCGGCGGCGTCGGGGATGGCCCTGTCCTTTATCACGTAGGAGGCGTACTCGAGGAAGTTGTCGTTGAACAGTCCCCGGAGCCCAGCTTCGGCGCTCACCTGAGGTTCTCCACGATGAAGTCCCTCCGGGCCGGGGTGTTCCTGCCCATGAAGAACTCGAGCATCTCCGGGACTTCCTTCATCCTGGAGATGGTCACGGGGAGCAGCCTGATGTCGGGCCCGATGAACCGGCCGAACTCCGAAGGGGATATCTCGCCGAGGCCCTTGAACCGGGTGATCTCGCATCCCCTGCCCAGCTTCGCGACTGCTTCGTCCTTCTCGCGCCCGGAGTAGCAGTATGTCGTCTCCCGCCTGTTCCGGACCCTGAAGAGCGGCGTCTCGAGGATGAAGAGGTGGTTGTCCAGCACCAGGCCCTCGAAGAAGTGCAGGAAGAGCGTGAGCAGGAGGTTCCGGATGTGCATCCCGTCGACGTCTGCGTCGGTCGCCAGCACGATCCGGTTGTACCGGAGCGTCTCGACCCCGCCCTCTATGTTCAGGGCCTGCATGAGGTTGTACATCTCCTCGTTGCCGTAGAGCGTGTCACGCCGGAGGCCGAAGCAGTTGAGCGGCTTGCCCCTCAGCGAGAATACCGCCTGGGTGTTCACGTCCCTGCAGGCCACGATGCTGCCCGAGGCGCTCTGTCCCTCCGTGAGGAAGATGGTGCTGCGCTCGGAGTCGGCTCCGCCGTCGCCGAGGTGGACCCTGCAGTCCCTCAGGCTGGGGATCCTTATCGCGACCTTCCTGGCTCTCTCCCTCGCCTTCTTCCTCACGCTCTGCAGCTCCGTGCGGATGCTCATGTTGACCTGCACCTTGGCCAGCAGTTCCTCCGCGGCGGCAGGGTTGCGGTGCATGAGCTGCTCGACCTCGAGCTTCACCCTGTTGACCAGCGGCCCCCTGATGTCGGTGTTGCCTAGCCGGGTCTTGGTCTGCGACTCGAACACGGGATCGGTGAGCCGCACGGCCACCACTCCGATGATCCCCTCTCGGATGTCCTCGGGGGCGAAGCTCTTCCCGGCGAACGAATTGATTCCCTTGAGCACCCCCTCCTTGAAGGCGGAGAGGTGGGTGCCTCCTGCGCTGGTGTACTGGCCGTTCGCGAAGGACATGTATTTCTCGCCGAAGTCGTTCGTGTGAGTGAGGGCGAACTCGAGAGTGGCGTCCCTGAAGTACAGCGGCTGGTAGAGGACGGAGTCGCCGGCCTCGTCGGCCAGCAGGTCCTTCAGCCCCTCCTCCGACGAGAACGAAGTCCCGTTGAGCACGATCTTCAGGCCGGTGTTCAGGTAGGCGTAGTGCCTGGCCCTGTTGGTGAGGTACTCCTCGCGCATCGCATATCCCGGGAACACCTGCGGATCGGGAGTGAACTCCACCAGGGTGCCGTTCTTCTCGGTGGTCACGCCCGAACCGCCGCCCTCGGGCACGCCCCTGCAGAAGCGCACCTCCTGGTACGCCCCGTCCCTGTAGCTCACGACGCGGAAGCTCTCGGACAGCGCATTGACTGCCTTCGTCCCAACGCCGTTCAGACCCACGCTGAACTGGAAGACCTCGGTATTGTACTTGGCCCCGGTGTTGATCACGGAGACGCACTCGGCGAGCTTGCCGAACGGTATCCCCCGCCCCCAGTCCCGCACCGAGCAGCTCAGACCGTCGCACCTGACCTGGATTCGTCTGCCGTGGCCCATGATGAACTCGTCCACGGCGTTGTCGACGATCTCCTTGAAGAGGATGTAGACGCCGTCGTCCGGGTGGCTGCCGTCCCCGAGCCGGCCGATGTACATGCCGGTGCGCAGGCGGATGTGCTCCACCGAAGAGAGCGTCCTCACCTTGCTCTCGTCGTATATGGCGGTTCCAGCGAATGCGGTGTTCTCTTCCATGGGTCTATATGTCGGTTCCTTCTGGGATGGGAGTGCTACCGGTAGTATAAGGCCCGGAGGCTTCTTCCGCGAGGCGCCACGGGTCGCGCCCCCCTGGGCGTGAAGCCCCTACATGTCGTGCAGGGGAGATCCTGCCGGGCCGGCGGCGGCCTTCGATCCCTGGACCAGGCCGCGGTGGAGGAGGATGCCGAAGGTGAGCGCCAGGAGGATGTTCACGGCGGCGATTACTTCCGGCACGGCTCTGAGCCCCTCGATGGGTATCAGGAGGTAGTACGAGACGGCCGACAGGACGATGGCGCACGCCACCGGGAGCACCGTCAGCCTCTGCCGGCCTGCCGCGATCAGCGAGGTCAGCGTGAGATGCATGAGGAAGAAGCACGGGACGGTCGCCATCGTCAGCGTGAGGAGCACCCCCATCTCTCCGGGCGGCAGGCCCCTGAGGTATCCCGGTCCCCAGATGAGCCTTAGAAGCCATTCTCCACCCAAAGCGACGGGCAGGGCGGTCAGCAGGGCCATAGCCAGGAAGAGAGCGCTCAGCCTGCGGATGAACCTGCCGGCGGACTCCCGTCCACCGGCTACCGCCCTGCACAGGCTGGGGAAGAGGGCTCCCGGGAGGAGCGTGGGGGCCACGAGGAACACCAGCGAATCGGCGATCCTGTAGCACTGCTGGAACGCCCCGACCGCCACCGCACCGATGGTCCTGTCTATGACCACGCTGTCCACGCGCTGAAGGACGATGAACAGGAGCCCCGTGACGCCCATGGCGAAGCTCTCGGCGACTATCGATCCCGACATCCTGCGCCATCCGGCCCCGAGCCGTACGGCCGCCCCCAGCCGCGCCTGTCCGGTCAGCGCAACCATGAGCGAAACCGCGTTGCG
>JAKLEF010000132.1 GCA_022703195.1 Candidatus Fermentibacterota bacterium
CGAATCGATCTTCTCGTTCTCGACCGGCGAGGCGGAACCATCGACGGCTCCAGCCGAGGCAGCCGGGGAGGCGGCCGCGGCGGCGGAAACGCCGCCCGCTCCCGCCGAACCAGCCGCAGCCGAACCCGCTCAGGCGGAACCCGCCGCATCGGAGGCGGCTCCGGAGGCGGCCGGACCCGATGCCCCGGCCGGACAGGGCGCCGCCCCCGCACCCTCCGTGCCGGAGCAGGCGTGTGAGCCGGTGCGGGCCGGCGACGTCTCGCTCGAAGTGGTCTTCGGCGAAACCCCCGCAGGAGCGGCGGAGCCGGCGCCCGAGCCGGCGTCTGAAACGGTTCCCGAGCCGGCGTCTGAAACGGCTCCCGAGCCGGCGCCCGAGCCGGCTCACGAACCCGCTCCCGCCCCGGCGGATGTGCCGGCGGAGGAGTCGCCGGTCGAAGCCCAGGCCGGGACCGCCCCCGGCCTTGTCCCCGCCCTTTTCGAGATCCATGCAGCCGGCCCCGACGAGCTTACCCGCGTCGACCTCATCGAGGGCAGTCTGGAAGTGAAGCTGGCGTACATCACGGGGATGGACTCCTCCATTTCCGTGATCGCCGAGGACAGGAGGAGGCTCCTCACTGGCACCGGCACCATCGTGCTGGGCCAGGCCTCGCGCACGCCGGTGATCCTCGACATCGCGCCCGGGGACCTCGTCAGGAGCGACAGGCTGGTCCTGCACGACGCCGGGATGGTGTTCTCTGATGCATCTTCCGGAATACTGCCATCCATGGTCAGGGTCGGAGGGGAGGGGGGATGGGCTCTCGCCTTCACCGGAGGCAGGTCGGCCGTTCTGGAGCCCGGGGAGCAGGGCCTCTCCGTGCGCGCGGCGTGCATCGTCCAGATGCAGCAGGGCATCACCGCCGAGGCCGATCCTGAGAGCCATGGCTTCATCAGGCTCTCGGGCGGCGGAACCGTCCTGGTCTCGACATGACACTTGCATCGCGGCCCGTGATTTCGCAGAATTGCTGCTCACGTCTGGCGGGGATGTAGCTCAGTTGGTAGAGCGCTGCTTTCGCAAGGCAGAGGCCGGCGGTTCGAATCCGCTCATCTCCACCAGATCTCCACTGAGATGACACAGGCGCAGAGGGTTCTGGAAACCGCCTGGCTCGCCGTGAACGGGCGCGTCAGGAGCGATTCCCTGTCGGCATGCGACGGCTTCAGGGGCGAGTATCCGTTCGCCTCCGTGATCACCGTTGCAGAGGGCACGGCCGGCGATTCCCGGTCGGCCGGGATAGCCGTCTCCGTCATCAGGGACGTCTTCGCCGAGGGCGTGGCCTTCCGGGTCGGCGAGGCCCTCGTGGAGGCATTCCACGAAGCGGGCGAGAGGATAAGGTCCGAGGAGCTGCGCGGTTGCTCCGTGACATCGGCCGCCTTCATCGGCCGGGAGGTCTGGATCGCGCATGCCGGGGCCTCGAGGGCCTTCCTGACAGAGGCCGCCACCGCCTCCGCCCTCACCGACGAGCACACGCTCGCGAGCGAGATGAAGCTGGGCCCCCGGGATGCCGGCTACAGGCTGCGGTCAAGGGACCTGACGCGCTTCCTCGGGCAGCAGGATCTGAAGCCCCAGACCCTCCGCCTCGAACTCACGCCGTCCCAGAGGATCGTGCTCCTGACCCCGGGGATCTGGCACCACGCAGTCCCCGCCAGGATAGCCGCATGCGCGGCTGGCAGGACCGATCCGTGCCAGGCGGCCGAAGCGATCGTCAGGGATTCCAGGGTGCGCTTCAGGAGGTCCGGGGGGGCGGCAGCGGTAGCGGGGGAGCCGGCCGGGAGGATCACCAGGCGGAGGCGCAGGTGGTTCGCGGTCCCTGCGATCGTCCTGCTCTGCGCGGCAGCCTTCTTCGTGATCAGGGGGGCATCCTGCCGCAGCGGGCCGGAGAGCGGCGCCACGGCCGGCCCGGGCGTGTCCGACTCCTCAGCCGTCCCGTGGGTGATGCCCATCCAGGCTCTCCCGGAGGAGGAGAAGCCCGCAGAGGGCCCCGCCCTGCCCGTGAGGTGCGTGGTCTTCGGCGAGATCCCCGGGCTTCCCGGCCCCGACACCCTAGACGCATTCGTGACTCCCCCTCCCGACTCGGTCTACGAGAACATCCCGCGGGGGGTCTACTACGTGTCGGGCGACAGCCTGACCGCCCCGTTCGCCAGGGAGATCGCCGGCAGGCTGGGGCTGGGCGATCCCGTGGGGCTGGACAGGATAGTCGTCATCCGCGAGTACGACGTCCCGTCCTTCAAGGCATGGCTCCCGGGGGTCGATGCAGGCGACGCGTCCCGCACCGCGGTGGTGGTCGAGACCCAGTCGAGCGTGGCGGGCGGGGCGCCCTGGATCCGCAACTACGCCGTCTATGCCAACGGCAACCGCTCGAGGCAGGGCGAGCCGAGCGTCTACACGGGCCTGGGCCTCGAAGGGATGACCGCCGGGCTCGACCCCGGCTGCTACAGCATCCTGATCGCCCCCTGAAGAGCCCGGAATCCCTCCGCAACGGCCGTGCGCCATCCCGACCGGGTCGCTGGACGGGTAGGGGTGCGTCCTTATAATTGAAGCGGCCGGCCACGCCGTGCGGGCCTCCGGAGGACCGCGCGACGGCAGTCCGTGAACCCCGTCAGGACCGGAAGGTAGCAGCGGTAATCGGATACTGCCGGGCGACGCGCAACCCGCCGCGACGGTGCGGCAGGCGTTGCCGGCCACCGACCCATCGCACCCGGGAGGGCCGTGAGCTATCTAGTCTTCGCGAGGAAATGGAGGCCGCAGGGCTTCGAGGAGGTCCTCGCACAGGACCATATCACCGTCACGCTCAGAAACGCCATCGAGAGCGGGCGGATCGGCCATGCGTACCTCTTCGCCGGGCCGAGGGGCGTCGGCAAGACCACCACCGCCAGGATTCTCGCGAAGGCCCTCAACTGCGAGAAGGGCCCCACGCCCGACCCCTGCCGCGTATGCTCGAGCTGCATGCGGATCACCGCCGGATCCGACCTCGACGTGCTCGAGATCGACGGTGCGAGCAACCGCGGCATAGACGAGATCCGCGACCTCCGCGAGAAGGCCAGGTACTCCTCCGCCGGAGGCGGCTGGAAGATCTACATCATCGACGAGGTGCACATGCTCACCCGCGAGGCCTTCAACGCCCTCCTCAAGATCCTCGAGGAGCCGCCTCCCAGGGTGCTGTTCGTTTTCGCCACCACGGAGCCCCGCAAGGTGCCCGCCACCATTGTCAGCCGTTGCCAGCGCTTCGACTTCAGGCGCATCCCGGCGGCGCAGATGGCCGAGTATCTGGCGAGGGAGGCCGCGGGCGAGGGCATCGAGGCCGAGCCCGAGGCGCTGGCGATGGTGACCCGGGCCAGCGGCGGAAGCCTGAGGGACGCCCTCTCGATAATGGACCAGCTCGTGAGCTTCACCGGGGGCAGGATAACCAGGGAGGGAGCCGCCTCGCTGCTTCGCGTCGTACAGGACGGCATACTCGAGGGCATCGTGGGGGCCGCACTGGCGGGGAATCCCGGCGGGGCCCTGGACCGCGTGTCGGAAGCCTTCGCTTTGGGCTACAGCGTCGAGGAGCTGAACGAATCCCTCGTCGAATTCCTTCGGAATCTGCTCCTGGCCGCGTCCGGGGGCGAGGCCGGCCTTTCCGACCTCTCCGAGGCCGAGGCCGGGGTGTTCCGGAACCTTGCTTCGGCCACGTGCGACACCGCCGTGCTCGACATGCTGCGTATCGTCGCCTCGGCCGCGGCCGAGGCCAGGCAGTCCAGCCAGCCCAGGATCCTGCTCGAGAGCGCGATCGTGGCCGCATCGCGGCTTTCGTGGGCCGTCTCCCTCGAGAGCCTTCCCCGGGTGACGCCCGCAGCCCCGGCGGAGCCGCGGGCCGTGCGCCCCGATGCCCCGCCCCGTCCGGCTGCGGCGCCCGCCCGCAGGGAGAGGGTCGAAGCCGCCCCCGTATCTCCCGGCGCGGAGAGCAGGCGATCCGACGGGATAAGGCAGAGCCCTGCGGAACCCGGGTACTCCGCCGGTCCGGGGGACCCTTCCGCGGGCGGCGATGCTCCCGGCGACGGCCACGTGCCCGCCGGTGGCGGAGAGACTCCGGGCGATTCCGAGATCACCCAGAGCCTCCTCGATCTCTTCGACGCAGTGAGCCGTGACAGGACGACCGACAGGAGGTCCCGTTGAACCGCCAGATGAAGGATCTCATGGCCCAGGCCCAGAAGATGCAGGCCAGCCTCACGAAGATGCAGGACGAGCTCGCCCTTGCCCGGATCGAGGGCGGTTCGGGCCCGGTCAGGGCCGTGGTGAACGGTCAGGGCGAGCTGCAGGACCTGAAGATATCCCCCGGGGCGCTCGAGGGCTCAGACGCATCCCTCCTCGAGGACCTGGTCATGGCGGCGGTGCGCGACGCGGTCGCGAAGAGCCGCGAGTACTCCGCCTCCAGGATGGAGACCCTGGGCCTCCCGCGCATGGGCGGGCTCATGTGAGCTCCGACTGGTTCGACGCCCTCGTGAACGAGCTGTCGCGGCTCCCGGGGATCGGGAGGCGCACCGCGGCCAGGCTCGCCTTCGCACTGGTGGACGACAGGGAACTCTCGAGGAGCCTCTCCGACGTCCTGAGGCGCACCTTCGAGATGATCCACGAGTGCCCGGTCTGCCGGAACCTCACGGATTCGGAGATGTGCCAGGTGTGCCTCGACAGGTCGCGCGGCAACTCCCTCTGCGTTGTCGAGAACGTGGCCGATCTCAAGTCCATCGACGAGGCCGGCCTCTTCCGCGGGCGTTTCTTCGTGCTGCACGGGCTCCTGTCGCCGCTCGACGGCATCGGACCCACCCAGCTCGGCTTCGACAGGCTCGTGGCGCTGGTTCGAGAGACCGGAGCTCCGGAGGTGATCCTCGCCCTCGACGCCACTGCGGACGGCGAGGCCACCTGCTCATGGCTCGGCCGGGCCCTCGAACCGACTGGCACTCGGGTCACGAGGCTCGCCAGGGGTCTCCCGTCCGGAGCCTCCGTGGAGATGATCGACTCGGGAACCCTCGTACAGGCTTTCGAGGGCCGGCAGAAGATCTGACCAGGACCGGATGACCCTCAACTGGCCCAACAGGCTGACAGTCGCCAGGATGGCGCTGGGCCCCGTCGCCACGGCTCTCCTGCTCGACGAGCGGCCCGGGTTCAGGGCGGCGGCGCTGGCCACCTTCGCAGCCGCGGCTCTCACGGACGTCCTCGACGGCTACCTCGCTCGCAGGTACGGGTGGATCACCAACCTCGGACGGTTCCTCGATCCGCTGGCCGACAAGCTGCTGGTCTCGCTTGCCCTCATCGGCCTCGTGCAGGTGGGGCTGGTCCCGGTATGGGCCGCATGGGTGATCATAGGGCGCGAGCTGCTCGTCACCGGGCTCAGGACCATCGCGGCCTACGCAGGTGTCATCATCATGCCCTCGCGCATGGGCAAGCTCAAGACTGTCTTCGAGATGTCGGCCGTGTTCCTCTATCTGGCGCTCGCGGTGCCCTGGCCCCGGCCGGGCGTCCTGCCCGAGGGGCTGCACGAAGCCGCGGCCAGTTCAGTGCTGGTCGCCGCCACCGCCCTTGCCGTGTTCTCGGGCCTCGACTACATCTGGCGCAACAGGTCTATACTGAAGAGACTGCTGTGGTGAGCCGCGCGGTTCTCCGCATCGGGGCTGCGATAGGCACCACGCTGGGCACCGGGTTCTCCCCGGCGGCCCCGGGAACTGTCGGCAGCCTGATCGCCTTCGGCCTCTGGCTCCTGTTCGGGGCGGCCTCGACGCTGACCTTCAACTCGGCCAGCGGCAAC
>JAKLEF010000133.1 GCA_022703195.1 Candidatus Fermentibacterota bacterium
CGCAGAGATCGACTACATGTACAACAACGACGGCGACATCGCGCCCGACCTCGCATCCCTCCTCGAGTACGCGGGCCTTCCCGACAGCGTAGGGGTATGCCCGAGCATCTGGGTCGAGGAGGAACTCCGCGACTCGACCTACTACTACGATCCCAAGCTTGCTCTCGGCTCCCAGTTCGCCATCTCCTGCAACAACATCGAGAGGCATGGCGGCGTAGTGGGCGGCCTCGTGGAGAAGGAGTTCCCCGACTCGCTGTTCATGGAGGCCGACTGGGCGCCCACCTTCAGGCGCGTCGCCTTCGCCACGTACGCCGAGAACAGGCGCATCGACGCATCCAGGGCCAACCTGGTCAGGGTATGCGAGGAGCAGGCGGCATACCTCGGCAACAGATACCCCTGGGTGCTGCTCCCCGCCGATCTCTCCGCCCTCGAGATCAGCACCGCGGAACTGGTCGACCCCATGGGCGGCGAATACGTCTTCGAGACCCAGCCCGATACGACCTACGTCTTCTATCAGAACCCCGACAGGCGCGGCCGTGCCAGGGGCGACTCCGTGGTGGTCGAGACCTTCAGGTTCGTGGGCTACACCACATCCAGCCCCGAGATCTCCAGGGTCGAGGTGTTCTTCCGCAGGCCGCTCAATTTCCCGAGCAGGGCCGACGGAGCCCTTTCCTCCGATGTCGACCGGCTTCTCGTGATTCGCCGCTGGGATGTCTCGGAACTCGGGACCCAGCGTGTCGACGAAAGGGAGGTCGACCTCATCGACCTGCCCCGCTGGCAGTTCCTGCAGGAGTACGAAGCCCAGAACGCGGACAGCCAATAGAGCCATCATCCACGCGGAGCGCAAGGCCGGGCCGCCCAGTGCGGCCCTGCCGTGCAGAAGGAACGTACGGAGTATGATGAGGAGTTTCTTCCAGATCGAGGAACAGGCCGCCGCCAGCGAGAACCAGTATCTGCTGTCACTGGCGGCATCCAAGCGGGTCAGACACCTCAAGGCCGGATCCCCGCCCCTGATCGAGGGTGCGAAGCCGGACAAGCCTGTCGAGACTGCACTCGAGGAGCTTGCGCGCGGATTTCTAGTATACGACCTGCCGGTGGAGCAGGGGACACTCGAAGCCAGAGCCGACGGAGGATCAGAATGAAGGAGCTTGTCGTCGTTTCGGCGTTCCTTGTGGCCATGACGGCCGGATGCGGCACACCCGGTGTCAACACCGTCGAATCCGACTCGACCGTGGTCCTCGCCACGGTGGGCGACGTCGAGATAACCATGCAGACGCTCAGACAGGAACTGGACCTCATCCCGCCGTACCAGCGTGCCAGCTTCGAGACCCCCGAGGGCCAGAGGGTCCTCCTCGATCATCTCGTCGAGCGTGAACTCCTCCTGCAGGCCGCCGAGGAGGCTGGTCTCGAGAGCGATTCCTTCGTGCAGGCCCAGGTGGAGCTCGCCATGCAGCAGGTGGAGCTCACCAGGCAGCGCGCCCTGATCCAGGTATTCTACGAGAACAACGTGGTGAACACCGTCGTCGTGCCAGACTCCGAGATCATCGCCTACTACGGGCAGCACACCGGCGACATCTACTTCCGCAGCGCCCAGGTCCACGCATACATGATCCTAGCCGCATCGCCCGCGACGATAGAAGCAGCCCTCGCGGAGATAGAAGCCGGCCAGCCCTTCGACAGCGTCGCCGTCAGGACGAGCGAGCACGCTCCCACCGCCTCCCTCGGTGGAGACCTCGGCTGGATCACCGCCGACTCCCCCATGCCGTATCTCGGCGCACAGGAGGAGATGACCGCTGCCCTGTTCGCGGCTTCGGCCGGCGACATCGTCGGCCCGTTCGACACCGACCTCGGAACCGTGATCCTCAGGGTCGCGGAGAAGGTCGAGGAGGGCGCGAGGCCCCTCGAGGAGGTCCGCGAGTCCATCATCAACACGCTGAAGCCCTCGATGGTCAACACCTACTACCGTGACCAGCTCCTGCCCGGACTCAGGGAGAGATACGCCGTCTCCATCAACGAAGAGGCATTCCTCCCCGGCCCCGACGTCCCTGCCGACTCCCTGATGATGCTCGCGCAGAGCATGATGGAATCCAACCCCGAAACCGCCATCACGTACTTCAAGCTCTTCCTCGAGAGGTTCCCCGAGGATTCCACCGCCTATCAGGCCGCCTTCCTCGTCGGCTTCACCTACAGCGAGTACCTCAGGGACTACGAGAGTGCCAGAACCGCCTTCTCCGACATGATCGAGCGCTTCCCCGCGTCCGAGCTGACCGACGACGCACAGTGGATGCTCGAGAACATGGAGACTCCGATAGACAGCCTGATCCCGGTCGAGGGCCAGCCCGCCCAGGGCAACTGAGGCCCGGACCCGGTCCGACGCGTGGGGGCCCGCCGAGAGGCGGGCCCTTTCGTTGCACCGGGAGCCGCGTCAGGGGCATATTCGCAGTCACATAGACAACGGACTGGAGGTCACGAGATGTCCTGCTGGCGCCGCACCCTCGCAATGACGGCCCTCGCCGCCGCTTTCACGTCGATTTCCTGCAGGACCACGGATGCAGGTGACGGATCGGCGCAGGCTGAACAGGCGGAGGCATGCCTCGAGTCGGGCCAGTGGGCGCGTGCGGCTGACCTCTACACCGAGGCCATCGGCAAGGGATCCGGGAATCCCTCCCTTCAGGAGTGGCGCCTCGGGCGGGCGGAGGCGTGGCTCGGCATGGGCAGGACCGACGAGGCCCTTGCCTCGGCCGACAGCGTGGCTGTCGAATCGAGGTCGCGAACGCGGGCCTCGGCGTTGATGCTCGTGGCCCGGGTGCTCTCGGCATCCGGCCGCTGGTCGCGGGCCGCGGACGCCCTTTCCTCGCTGGACCCGGAAGACCTTCGGGCGGGCGATGCCGACGAAGCATCGGCCCTTCTCTTCGAAGTGCTCGATGGCCTCACGCCCGAGCAGCTCGCCGCCCTCAGGTCGGACGACTGGTGCGAGCCCTACGTCCTGCTGGCGCTGTCGGAGAGATACGCCGCGTCAGGCGAGGCAGCGAGGGCCTCGATGACCGAGGCCGAACTCGATCGCCTGTATCCCGGCTTCAGGGAGCGCTGGGGCGGCGGCATCCAGACAGGCCGGCCGGAGGAGGGCTACATCGCCCTCGTGCTGCCCGTAACCGGTGACGGGGCCTCCTACGCCGCACAGGTCGAGGCCGGAGTGAGGCTGAGGTTCGAGAGGGCCGCCGACCTCTCACCGGATGTTCCCGAGCTCGTCGTGCTGGACACGGGCGGCGACGGAGGCCGGTTGTCCTCGATCGCCACCGACCTCGGAAGGGACGAATCCTGCCTTGCAGTGATCGGACCCCTGACCAGCGGCGAGACGGAGGCATTCGCCCCCTTCGCGCAGGACTACGGCCTGCCGATTCTCGCGCCGGCGGCGACTTCCGCAGATATCGACGAAATCGGCGACTATGTGCACAGGCTCGTCCCCGCCGGCGCCGAGGAGGCCGTCACCGTGGCCGAGTACGCGGTGAGGAGGGCGGGCTGCGAGAGGCTCGCGATACTGCACAGCTATACCAGCTCCTCGGTCACCCAGTCCGAGCAGTTCGCGGCCACCGTCGAGAGCATGGGGGCGCAGGTGGTCAGGACGGAAGCCTTCGCGACTGACGACACCGATTTCAGATCGCAGATCTCGTCCATCCGAGCCTCCCGGCCCGACGGCATCTTCATCCCAGTGACCGCATACGAGGCGGTCCAGATAGCACCTCAGCTGCGCTACTACTCTCTCGACGCCGTGATCCTAGGCACTTCCGGCCTGGATAACGAGGCCGTGCTCAGGCTCGGCGGGGAGTACATGGAGGGAGCAGTGTTCACCTGCTCGTTCGGCGCGGGATCGACCTATCCCCCGACTTCGAGCTTCGTCTTCCACTTCAGGAGGAGATACGGGAACGATCCGTCCATACTCGCCGCCCAGGGCTACGATGCCGCCTCGGTCCTGCTGGACGCCTCCTCGGAGGGCGCGGACGACAGGAGCGGGTTCGAGCGTGCCCTGACCTCGGGGGGGTCGATCCGGGGGGCGAGCGGGATCTGCACCATCGGCGCCAGGACCGTCTCCAGGGTCTCCCTTCCTCTCGTTATGGTCAGCGACGGCGAGATCGTCAGTGTCGAGTAGGGCGTTCTGGGGGGCCGACATCGGGGGGACGACGACGATAGTCGGGTCCTTCTCCGGCGGCACCGGTTTCAGGCGGCTCGCCGTGCTCGAGACCAGACCTTCGGAAGGCCCGGGCAGGCTGTTCGCCGAGCTGTCCTCGACCATCCTCGGGGCGGACCCGGAACCCGCCTCCGTGGGTATAGGGATCGCCGGCCTTGTTGACAGGTCGAGGGGATGGCTCGAGTTCTCCCCCAACCTGAGGGGATGGGAGGGCCTGGACGTGGCGTCCCGCATGGGCGCCCTCACGGGGGCGCGTGTGGTCGTCGACAACGACTGCAACGCATTCGCGTACGGGGCCGTGGGCTCGGGCTACGTGCCCTCCGGGGGTCTGCAGGTCCTCGTGACGCTGGGCACCGGCATCGGTGGCACGATCATAGACTCGGGAAGGATACTCTACGGCACCGGATACGCCGGGGAGTTCGGGCACATGCCGGTTGACGCCCTCGGGCTGGCCTGCCCCTGCGGCTCGACGGGCTGCTGGGAGCGCTATGCAGGCCGGGAGGCGCTCATCAGGTACTTCACCGGGACCGGCGGCGGAGCAGGGGGCCCCGATCCGCGCGAGATCGCCGCGCTGGCCGCGGACGGAGACGCCAGGGCGTCGGAGGCCTTCGCGACGTTCGGCCGCTGGGTCGGCACCGGCCTCGCCGGCCTGGCCAACTGCCTGAGCCCGGAAGGGTTCTACCTGGCGGGAGGCCTCTCGAACACGGCCGGCCTCTTCCTGCCCTCGGCACGCGAGGAGTTCGGGCGGCGCACGAGACACCCGTGGAGCGTCGCAATCCTGCCGGGATCGTCCGATGCGGGAGCGCTCGGTGCGGCCCTCATGGCCAGAGATTCGGCCTCTTGAACCCGCTCGCGCTCGCTCTCGCCATGGTTCTCTCCGACAGCACGGCCGACTCCACGGCCACCACTCTCGAGATCATCGCCTACTCCGCAGACTCCATCTGCTTCCGCCCGTCCACGGGGGATCTCGTCCTCGTGGGCGCATCCCGCGTCGACTACAGGGACATGAACCTGGAGGCCGACACGGTGCGCTACAGGTCTGGGCTCGACCTCATAGAGGCATCGGGGGCGCCTGAGCTGTTCGACGCCGGAGAGTCCATCAGGGGCAGCAGGATGTTCTACGACATGACCGCGCGGCGCGGGATGATAGAGGAGGCTGATTCCCGATACGAGTTCGGCTTCTATTCGGGCTCCTCGATCATCCAGGTCGGCAGGCGCGAGTTCAACATCACCGACGCCAGGTTCACCACCTGCGACGCCGACACCTCCGACTACTACTTCAGATCCCCCGCCATGAAGGTCTTCCAGAACGAGAGGGCCATAGCCCGCCCCATCTACCTCTACGTGGCCGACACGCCGGTCTTCTACTTCCCGTACATGGTCTTCCCCATCAGGACGGGGAGGCAGTCGGGCTTCACCATACCCAGGTTCGGCCAGACCTCGCGCGACGGGCGATTCCTGAGGGGGCTCGGATACTACTTCGCCCTGTCGGACTACACCGACCTGCTCTTCCAGGGCGACATCCTCGACAGGTCGAGGTTCTCTCTCTCCGCGAGGGAGAGGCACCGTCTCAGATACGTGCACGAGGGTTCGGTGGAGATGGAATGGCGGCGAGAG